>CADCQX010000316.1 GCA_902803695.1 Oscillospiraceae bacterium | reverse complement strand
GTCAGTGTCGCGAATGAGATCGCTTCATTTTTGGACAGTGCTTTTGCCGTTACGGAGAACGACTATAAGGCCGGAATTACACGCCTGCTTGACCTGTATTGTGAGAAGTATCCGATGGACGCGAAATATCGCGATCTGTGTTCTGAGTTGATCAATAGTATTAAGCCCGGAATCATTCTGATCACCGGTGCTTCCCACGCAGGAAAGACGGTTCTGGCACAGAAACTTTTGAAGAAGTACGGGTATCCGTATCTTTCTATCGATCATTTGAAAATGGGGCTCATCCGAAGTGGGAACACCGACCTCACGCCCGAAGATGACGATAAGCTTACTTCCTATCTCTGGCCGATTGTAAGGGAAATGATTAAGACGGCGATAGAGAATCATCAGAATCTGATCGTGGAGGGATGCTACGTTCCGTTTGACTGGAGAAAAGATTTTGATGAGGTATACCTGTCCGACATCGATTTCATCTGCCTGGCTTTCACGGAAGAATATATAAGAGAGAACTTCGAGACTATTCGTCAGCATGCTTCGGATATCGAAAACAGATTGGATGATTCGTATTGTACTATCGAGCGACTGATTGAGGATAATCACAAGTTTGTTGAAGGGTTTGAGTCAGCCGGTGAAAAAGTTCTTTTGGTGAATGGTGATTATGAAAAGATAATCGGGGAGTTTTGCTGATTCCGGTTCGTAATACCCGAAAGAAGTTGTTTTTTTATAGATTATCTACAATACTTTTTATCCATGTTTTGTATTTTTTAGAAATAAAAATGACGGCGAAAATTGAAAGACGAATCGTTCTTTCCAGATGCTGTTTTTTGATGGCAAAGCCTGCAATGTGCAAAATGGCTCAAATGCCCGATTCTGTATACTGAAATCTATTGTTACACGCGTGTGAAAATTGAAAGAAAATTGCGTGTTTTTCGTGTTTTTCTATTGAATTATATACACATTGTTCATAAACTAAACGATGGAAAAACTCTAGGAAACAAGGTGTGTCTATGTTTAGTTTAAAAAGGGTTACTTCTGCGGTTGTTGCAAGCGCAGTTGTATTAAGTTCGTTGTTTTTTGTTCCCGATGCCAAAAAGAATGTGGTTTATGCGGCAGAAACCAAATACGATTCTGCCAACCTCGTCAATTATGCGACGATCATGGGGCGCGCGGTTGACTATGGTATTGTCTCACAGTCGATCACGCAGAGTATGCATATGGAGACGACATTTGCGACTTTCACCTATCGCCGTACAATCGATACCACGACAGATGTCGACCTGACAAATGCAAAGACTGCACAGTTCATTATTGGTGAGATTACCAGCTCTTACCCGTATGATACTCTTAAGTTCGGTAAAGTCAGAACAACGGACAATGGCAAGTATTATGTCGAGAACATGCGCATCACTATGTCGGACACCATGAATCCGAGTAATAGCTTCGTATTCCAAGATGATGTTGCGACTACAACGCAGTTCAGTTATTCATATCTTAAGCGACATGAGATCCAGGAAAGCATCGACACCGTTATCGATCATGCGCGTGATGAATCTGACGAGATGGTTGTGCGCACCAAAGACAGTGATTATGTTTTGGATGCGTCAGATAATAAACTCGTTTCTGTTAACGGCGCAATTACTACGATCAACATCAATGATCCTAAGTATGACAACAAAGTCGTTTACATCAATTTGGATGATGCAAAGTTTTCCAATCTCTTAAGAGCATGGGAAAAAGAACCTAACGGTCATCATCTCGACATCAATAAGAGATCAAGCACGGTTATTGTTTTCACTTCCCAGAAATCCGGTTCGATCACTCTTGGTAAGGTCAGCGTTTACGCGCCGGACTCTTCTTTATACAGCTCAGCTGCATCTTCAGGGGTTCATGATTACGATTCCTATGCTTCGGTTACCACATACAGCGGAAACCAGTCTACACATAACGCTTATGTAGATAAGGAAATCGCTCAGAAGCTGATCTGGAATATTACAAAAGCCGAAAATGTAACGATCTCCAGTAATGCCGGAACATTCCTGTGCCTTGCAGGTAGTAAGACAGATAGAAAAGTTAAGGTTAATCTTGAGGGCAACCCCTGCGCAGGTTGGCTCGTTGTTAACGGTAATGTAGAGAATAAATGTGAGTACCACTACATTTATGGTGGCCACAGCCAGGAACAGCAGAGCGAGGGCAATGGCCAGATGCACTTCGTTGCACGTAAGGGTTTCACTACAAAATATGTCGACAAAGACCATATCACGCCTTATGTCGACAATTCAGTTGCTTTTAAAGAAGGCGCTTATCAGTTCTTCTGGCAGGAGTACACGGATTCGAGTTTTAATACTTCTGTAGGAACAAGATCGACAGTCAAGGTAAAGGATACAAGTTACCTTGAATTCCCGACAGAAACTTTTACCAATAAGGACAGCTCTGATCCGCATTATGTTACTTCAACGCCTACTGATTTCTATTTCAGGATCACTGAAGATCCGAGTAAGTCTCTTCCCGGAATTAAGAATTCAGCAGGCTACATCAATATCTGTTTAAGAGTATATGTTGCAGCAAAAGATGAGATCAAATTCAAAGTCCAGTCCGTGACCATGATCGGTGATGATGAGAATAGTCTCGTTAAGTACGATGAGAATGGAACCTGGGGTTCCGCAAATGACTGGGTCGATGTTGTAAACGCAAGATTCGATCTCGGTGCTTTCTTCAACAGAGAACTGGTTCCGGGATACATGACCCTCACCAAGACAATTGAAGGCGATGTTACAGAAGAAGATCTTAACGGATTAACATTTACTGTAACTGACGGCGGTGCTTTTACCAAGGTCTATAAACTGGGCAAGGACTTCACGAAGAATCCCACGACCGGAATCTATGAACTGACAACTCCTATTACTGTCCCGGATGCTGAGACACAGTATACGGTTACAGAGACTTTGTATTCTTTGGATGGATATAAGCTGGAAGAAGTAAGCTATAAGGTTGACGGCGGAGACACACAGCATGACAACGAT
>CADCQX010000315.1 GCA_902803695.1 Oscillospiraceae bacterium | reverse complement strand
TTCAAGAACCTGATTCGCGCCTGTCTCGAAAACATCCGATATCATTCCGAGATCGCCCAAGGTATCATCAATAACCTTGGAACCTATAAGATCAGCAATGAAAAATGATCCCTTTTGAAGTTTGACCGCATTATCACGATCAACCGAGATATATGTTCCTTTAAGCTTTTCAGCCTCTGTCCTGTCAAAAAGATCCTTGAAAGCAACAAGTGCGTTGGTCTTATCGATCCTTGCACCTCTTACCTCAAATTCTCTAATGACCGTGCCGTCCTCTTTTACGATAAAGCACTTCTTGAGTTTAGTAAAACGGCGCACATTATCAGTAATCGGGAAGACTTTTACCTCTCCCCGAATACCATGTGCGCCAATAATCTTTCCAATAATTATGTGATCGTTCATCAGTCGACAATGTCAACGACTACGCGCTTTCCTTCCTTAAGGTATTTTGCCTTCATGATAGCGCGGATAGCCTGAGCTCTTTTGCCGTTCTTACCGATGATCTTACCCATATCATCAGGTGCTACAGAGAGCTCGAAAACAACAGTGTTTCCTCTCTCTGTCTTCTTTACGACAACTTCGTCGGGATTATTTACCAACGACTTTGCCATCGATGTAAGTAATTCGCTCATTTTCTTCTCCTATATCAAAAAGCTGGTTAATTAGATAATACCCTGATTCTTAAGGAGACTTCTTACTGTATCTGTAGGCTGAGCACCATTTCCGATCCACTTCTTAGCTGCATCTGCATCGATCTTAACCTCTGCAGGATCTGTAAGAGGATTATATGTTCCGATCTCTTCGATGAAACGACCGTCACGTGGATAACGTGAATCTGCTACTACTACACGATAGAACGGTGCCTTTTTCTTACCCATTCTCTTCAAACGAATCTTAACTGCCATTTTTCTTTCCTCCAAAAATAATGTTTTTGATTGTTAATTTATATTTCACATATTGCTATGGAAAAAACTTAGAAACCTCTGAATCCGCCGAAACCGCCGAATTTGCCTCCGCCTAACTTACCGCCCGGGAAGCCCTTAGGAAGCTTAAAGCCGCCTAACTTGCCGCCCTTGAACTGCTTCATCATCTGAGCGGACTGTTCATACTGCTTGATGAGCTGATTGACCTGCTGAACAGATGTACCGGAACCTTCAGCTATACGCTTTCTTCTTGAAGCATTAAGTATCTTCGGATTCCTTCTCTCTTTCTTGGTCATGGATCTGATGATAGCCATATTCTTATCGATAATGGTCTCATCAACATCCTCATCTTTGATCTTACCCGCTGCTCCAGGGATCATTCCGAGGACATCCTTCATGGAACCCATGTTCTTAAGCTGTTCAAACTGGTCAAGAAGATCGTTGAGCTTATAATCATTACTCATCATCCTCTCGACTTGTCTGAGCGCTTTGTCCTCATCGATATTCTGCTGAGCTTTCTCGATAAGGCTCATAACATCACCCATACCGAGGATCCTGTCAGCCATTCTGCTCGGGTGGAACAATTCGATATTATCGATCTTCTCACCTACGCAGATATATTTGATCGGCTTGCCTGTCATCTTACGGATAGACAGCGCAGCACCGCCTCTGGCGTCACCATCGAGCTTTGTCATGATAAAGCCGTCCATACCGATCTGCTCTTCAAAAGTTTGAGCAACGTTAACGGCTTCCTGACCGATCATACTATCAACAACGAGGAGTTTCTCGTTAGGATTAACAGCTGAACTTATGTCCTTAAGCTCATCCATCATCTCTTCGTCAACGGTCATACGACCTGCTGTATCAACGATAAGATAATTACAGAGCATGTATTTGGCACGCTCGATAGCTTCCTTACAGATCTTCACTGCATCCTTCTCTTCAGGGTGGATGTAGCACTGGATTCCGTTAGCCTCAGCAAGAACACGGAGCTGCTCGGCAGCTGCCGGTCTGTGGACGTCAACAGAAGCAACCATCGGCTTCTTATTATCCTGCTTCAGAAGCTTAGCGAGCTTAACAGCAGTTGTTGTCTTACCGGCACCCTGGAGACCGTAAAGTACGATTACCGTAAATCCTGTAGGAGAAACCGCGATCTTCGCATCTCCTGAACCCAAAAGTTCAACAAGAGACTCGTGAACGATCTTAACGATCTGCTGACCCGGTGTAATACTGTGCTCGATCTCGGCCCCCTTACACTTCTCAGTCATATCCGCGACAAATTCCTTGGCTACGCTATAGTTAACGTCAGCCTCGAGGAGAGCCATTCGGATCTCACGCATCATATCCTTGATATCCTTCTCCGTAACACGGGCCTTGCCGCGCATTGAAGAAGTTATCTTCTGAAGTTTTGTTGATAAACTCTCAAACATTACTTACTCCGTTATCAATTCATCTCTGACAGCCTTAAGAAGTTCCAAAGCGCTGTCTTTATCGCCTTTGTCGAGAAGCTTGATCGCTTCATCGATCTCATTCTTTTCTTTTCGAAAACGTCTGATAAGACCAAGCTTTTCTTCATATTCCTCAAGAAGATTACCTGCTCTTCTGACGGTATCATGTACGGCTTGCCTTGATATTCCGACATCTTCGGCGATCTCGGCAAGAGACAGGTCATCAAAGTAGTAATACTCCATGATCTCTCTCATCTTGTCGGTCAACAGTTTCCCGTAAAAATCGAGAGCCAGACAAGTATTGATCTTATCCATACAGAACCTCCGCCATTAAGACCAATGTATGTTACCAAATGGTCTGATTCCTGTCAAGTCTTTTTACTTGTCAGCACAATACTTATTTTTATCTCATTTAATAACAAAAATGTTTTATATTTTTCGAGAGTCAGGAAATACAGTTAAACTTCAGCCTCATTCTTTCGAAAACTCCTTAAACAAAGAACTTTTCACGAATCATCAATGTTATAATCTCAACATGCATCAGCATATTATTAGGAGGATATAAGATGAAAAAGATAAGTATTATTTTGGCAGCCTCCATACTTGCCTTATCCCTGACAGCATGTAACGAGAAGAAAACAGATACTACTGAATCCGTTACTGAAGACACCACCCAAACAACCGAAGAAACCGCAGAGGAAACAGCGGAAGATACGTCAGAAGAAACAACTGAAGAAACAACTGAAGAAACAGAAGAAGATATCGAAGATGAGACAGAAGAGACAGAACCTCTTATTCCCATCCCTACAGCCGATCCTTCAAAAGAAGGTCAGTATGCAAAACCGATAATGCTTCATACCAGTACAGTAAATTATTGGTTGGATTCAATGGTTTGCGAAGACAAGGAATACTACGAGAAGAAACATGAGAATTTTACTGTTAGTTTTGTTTATCATTATTTCACTGTTGATGAAGATACGAGTTTTACAACACTTAAAAACATAGTTAATCAAGAAGGTCAGGATGATCTTGATACTGGCATCAATAATTTTAACAAGTATTACGTAGAATGCTTAAATGAAGAACATACAGATTATTTTTCTACATCCAATGCTCAATGGTATGAGGTTTACAGATCAGATTCAAAAATTCTTTCATACTATATTCAATCATCGATCCATCCTGATGATCAATTCAGAACATATAACTATGAACCAAGCAGCGGAAAACTTATTACTCTCAAGGACACATGTACTGACTACACAAAACTCTATGATGCCCTTATAGAAGAGGCAGATTCTCATCCTGATTCTTATACTTTCGTAGAAGACTACAAAGATGTCATAAAACAGATGTTCAGTGACAATGAAATAGAATTTGTAATTACGTATGATGGAATCATGGTAATGATACCGGGCCAAAAGATCTCTACAGTCTTTTATACGAATATCAATTTCA
>CADCQX010000314.1 GCA_902803695.1 Oscillospiraceae bacterium | reverse complement strand
GGCAGTCGTAGGCGACAAGGAGAAAAGGCACGGTATTGTTCTTGCCAAGAATCAGTTGGCATCCGAGGCCGGGGTCAAGACCGCTGAAGTTATCTGGCAGGCTCAGAGCAAGTGCCCGAACCTTGTTTTGGCTGAGCCTCATTATGATAAATATACTTTTTATTCTCGAAAACTCCGCGAACTCTACGAAGAATATACTGACAGGGTTGAGCCCTTCGGTCTTGATGAATGCTGGCTCGATCTAACGGATACGATCGGAAACAGAGATCCGCGGGAAGTAGCCGATGAGATAAGGGACAGGGTCAAAAAGGAATTCAAACTCACATGTTCTGTCGGTGTAAGTTTCAATAAGATATTCGCCAAACTTGGTTCCGACTACAAAAAACCTGATGCGACGACTGTTATCAGCGAGAGTAATTTCAAGGACATAGTCTGGCCGCTTCCATGTTCCGACCTTCTCTTTGTGGGTAAATCAACAAGGGAACGTTTAAATAAGGTTAATATAAAAACAATAGGGGATCTGGCAGCTTGTGACCGGGGATTTCTTCTTGAATATCTCGGAAAGAGCGGACCTCAATTATGGATCTATGCGAACGGGCTTGATGATTCCGAAGTAAAGAATTCTGATTCGAAAAGGACGGTAAAATCTGTCGGCAATTCCACAACTACGGAGAAAGATCTTACATCCGGACATGAAATATCTTCTACTTATCTGACTCTGGCATCGAAAGTAGCGGGCAGACTCCGTAAAGCCGGTTTGAAAGGAGATGTTGTTCAGATCACAGTAAGAGACAGGGATCTGAATATCTACGAGAAACAGAAGATATTGATAAGTCCTACCGATAACAGCCAGGTCATTCACAAAACAGCCGTTGAATTATTTGAATCGCTGTATGACTGGCATGTTCCCGTAAGGAGTATCGGAGTCAGGGTGACTAACTTAAGAAGCCAGGATGCTCCTGAGCAGATCAACCTTTTCGAGAACCTTGAAACGGAAAAGAAAAACCGGAAACTCGAGAATACCATTGATGCCATAAAGGACAGATACGGGAAAGACAGTCTGATGTTTCTCGGCGAAATAGAAAGGAATTTTGATACAAAAGAGGAATAATGATATAATGATCGGAGTTTTGGAGGTATGTATAGAATGTGGAAAGAAGCCGATGAGGGTATCAGGTCCCGAATCAGAGCTAATGTTATTAATTCGGCAAGGGTTAGAATGCTTGTCTATCTTGTGTTGCTCCTTCTTTCCATAACCAGCGTTTTCTTTTTGGTCTATGACAAAGACAGTTTCTTTTCTTCACTGGTCCTTTGCCTGATCTTATGTTTTGCCGCTATTGGTCTTATCTCCATTTTGTATGTTTACTTTACTTCCGTCAGGAAAAACACCAGGATCATAAACGAAGCTGCATATATGACAGTCGGACTGGTCGTTACCAGACTTGGCGATTCCGGACAGATACTTGTTAAGCTTCCGGGAGAGAAGAGTAAATATAAGATCGATTGTGATAAGGAATTCTTCAAGAACGCAACGAGTGATGCCAGAGTCCTGGTCATTGCCGTATCAAAGAAGAACGAGGATCTGATGGTCGGATATGATCCTGCAACCTATGACAAAGACGGAATATTCTGACGCCAATCTATACTTCAGGGAACGGTTCGGTTCCAAGGTTTATAAAGCCGCGATAAGCATTGATGTTACATGTCCGAACAGGGACGGAACAAAAGGCTTGGGCGGCTGTGTTTTTTGCAGTCTCGGAGGCTCGGGTGAATTCTCGGCTAAGGGAGAAGATGTTTTCGAGCAGATCGATAATGCCATAGAAAAGCTTTCGGCCAAGGTCCCTCCCGAGACAAGATATATAGCATATTTTCAAAGTTTCACCAATACATATTGTGATGTGTCATATCTCGAAGAAAAGATACTTAAGGCGTTTTCGCACGAGAAGATATGTGCCGTGTCGATCGCTACACGTCCTGACTGCCTTCCTGATGACATGATCGCTATGCTAGCGAGAATGAACGGGATCAAACCTGTTATGGTGGAACTCGGGCTTCAGACGATACACGAGAATACTGCCGAATGGTTCAACAGATGCTATCGTACCGATGAGTATGACGAAGCGGTACGTAAGCTCAAAGCAGCAAAGATCGAGGTCATAACGCACCTCATCTTCGGACTTAAGGATGAGACGCGTGAGATGATGCTTCAGAGCGTTAAGCATGTTGTCGATATGGGAAGTGACGGCATCAAGTTTACGTGCCTTTATATTCTTTCCGGGACTAAACTTGAAGACGAGTGGAGAAGAGGTCAGATCAAGATCTTATCCCGTGATGAGTATTTTGACATCGTTGATGATGCCCTTAAACTTCTGCCTGCCGAGATGATAGTTCACCGCCTTACGGGAGACGGACCGAAATCCATACTGCTCGAACCTTCATGGACAAAAGACAAGCGAAGTGTAGTAAACTATATTAACGGCAGATTCCGGAAAAGGAGCGTGATCGTGAGATGAAAAAGTACATAAGCGAATACATGTCTGAACTTAAAAAGTTTCTCGATAACGAACTTGCGAAGGCTGATCAGGAAACAAAGGACAAAGTCCTTCATGAGCTTGAAGTAAAGATCCTCTATTTCCAGCACGAGAGACTCATACACCTGATCGTTACGGTGCTCTTTGCAATCCTCGAGATCATCTCGGTACTGGCATTCTTCATGGTCGGAAATTTCTTCCCTCTGATCCTTGCAGCCCTGCTCCTTGTCCTTCTTGTCCCTTACATCTTTCACTATTTCTTTCTCGAAAACAGTGTTCAGGAGCTTTACAAACTGAGAGACAGGCTCATCACTTCGGAGCGTTAACGCTTACCTTTGACTGATAAGGCTTAAGTCCGAGTTCTTTGGCCAAAGCCAGAGCCAGTTCGGTCTTTGATGAAGATATCATACTATAGTGTTCCCAATCGGTAAGATCGGTAAAGAAGAAAAACTCTACGGGTACTCCTGTAGTGCTCTTTGAGTCGTTTATCTGACAGATAGTGAGTCTGTCCTGAACCACATTGCTGTCTTTCCTGATGATCCTCGGAAGAAGTTCCATGAATACGCTTAAGTTCGTAAGTTCACCTGTCTTCTCGCTTCTCTTATCAAGAGCTTCCTTAAGATCTGAAAACTCTTCATATTTCTTTATGATCGAGGATACGTCTTCGCACGGTCTTACCGAATCGATGTCGAGCGGTATAGACCTGAATACACGACGTGCCTTGCTCTTCAGCGCCGTATGCCAGTTCCTGAACGGAACCGAAAGGAAAGTATAAGCAGGGATCGTATAAAGAGTATTATCAAACGCCAATATCTTAACGGATATAAGAGAGATATCCTGAACGGTTCCTTCAACATTCTCGGACGGTATCTCAACCCAGTCGCCGATCCTCAGAAGGTCATCAGATGTGATCTGTACGCCCGCAACAAGTCCCAGCAGAGCATCCTTGAAAACGATGGAGATGATGGCCGTAAATGTACCGATACCTCCGATAAGGACCAGAGGACTCTGGTTGATGAGAAGGGAGACCATGATAATGGTAAGAACGATTATAACGAGAACTTTGATGATCTGAAGAAGACCCTTGATAGGGCGCTTTTTCGATATCGATTTCGTACTGTACAGATCACCGATGATATCGATGACTGAATTAACAAGGAGCATGAGGATCAGGATCATCACGACACTCATGATCTTTATGATCCTGCCTTCGTTTCTCGGGAAAGCAGAAGCAAAGGAACTAATGGTCAGTGCAATAAAGAACAGACAAAGATATGAAGTAAAATGATTGTCCTTCGCGGATTTGGTTATCGTCTTCAAAGTCTTACGCTTTGCCCTAGCGGAAATGATCTTTGTAACGATGACGATCACCGCGCAGACTATAAGGCATGTTATAGCAATGATGACTATATTCGCCGTCGTTATCAGAAGTTCTGACACAGTCTTACTCAGGTCCAGATTCTCTATCAATTCTCTTATCTTCTCGAAAACCATAATGTTCACCTTTGATGAATTGTTTTCTGTATTATATATAATTTCTTACAAATTATCACCTTTGCGGAAATTGCTCGTTACTGTAAAATATCACTTGTACATTAAAGCGATTATAACGAGGTTCATATCTATGATGACAATTATCGGGGGCTTTTTGATGGCCCTTGCAGACAGTGTTCCCGGCGTATCGGGCGGAACGATAGCCTTTATCATGGGCTTTTACGACGAATTCATCAATTCTATCTCTTTGCTCCTTAAGGGCAAAAAGGAAGAGCGCAAAAAAGCATTCTTTTTCCTCCTTCGTGTCGGCATCGGCTGGGCTACGGGAATGATCCTCGCGATCCTTATCCTTAATGCAGTTTTCGAAAAAAATATCTACCTCATCAGTTCCATGTTTCTCGGATTTGTTCTCGCGGCGATCCCGATCATCGTTTCTGAAGAGAAAAAGTGCCTCAAAGGCAAGTATTACAACCTGATCTTTACGGTCATCGGCGCTGCTTTGGTTGTAGGCATCACGCTTCTCAAGGCAAGGATGAATAGCGGTGAGAGCGGCGAGTTCTCACTTACGATCGGAAGCGGCATCTATCTTTTTGTCTGCGGTGCTCTTGCAATCTGCGCAATGGTTCTTCCGGGAATTTCCGGATCGACCCTGCTTCTCATATTCGGAGTTTATTCCACGGTAATCGGTGCGGTCCACTCCGTACTTCACCTGGATCTTAAAGCTCTGCCGATCTGTTTCATCTTCGGATTTGGTGTTATCGCAGGTGCTCTCGGTATAGTCGGTATCCTCAAAAAAGCTCTCGCAAAATTCAGATCCCAGACTATCTACCTTGTTATCGGACTTATGATCGGTTCTTTCTACGCCATCGTGAGAGGACCGGAATCCCTTGATGTTCCTCAGCCAATGATGGATATCCATACATTCAGCATAATATTCTTTATCATCGGAATAGCAGTAATATCAGGCCTTCAGCTCCTGAAGATCTTTATCGAGAAAAAGGGAAAAACCGAGAATAAGAAGATCGAAGAAGTGTAAGCACAAAACGTTATACTTTGAAAGTCTAATTATTTATGCAATCTCACAACATATTCATTATACAACCTTGTGCTTTTTGTGAAAAGTGTGCAAAATGCACAAGGCTTATTTTGTATTTATGGAAAACATTACAATTGTGTTACGCGTAGGGGGATTATATACTTAAACTAGCTCCAGGGAATACGAGAACACTTAAGTTTTCGAACCACGGTCGCCAACAGATAGGTTTCCTAGAAGTTGGAAGCGAGCAGCGATTGACGGGATGGGATGCTATCCGCAAGTCGCAGGTTGTAACAGTTTAGTCGTTCGGACGTTTGATCCGCGGTAGAGTGAGAGGTCGCCGCCGACAGGAGAAGTTCGAAGCTACGGACCTAACGGTACATCCTAATCGTGCGAACCGAGTAGCCGGTTTAAGTTTATGACAGCTTTCGAGTAATCGGGAGCGATAAACAAAGAAGTGAGTAACGACTTATTAAGCGGTGAGAAGGGGTCATTGTTTGGGAGTTACGTTGAAGGCAATGGCAATCGGTTAGGCGTTATGGCTGGCAGAGGCTCGAGTAAAGGATTTGTGGTAAGTCGGGAAGTAGAGTTGATTGGTTCGCTGGAGCTTTTCTATGCAAAGAATGTCGTCCTTAGGCAGGACGACATTTTTCTTTTGAAAAAAATGTTGTAAATTTGTATTTTTATTTTTATATTTTGTGTTATAAAATAAGTGTGTTATTTCATTTTGGAGGGTCCTTTATGCGTTTCTTAAAATACTTACTATCGGTGATAGGTATTACAGCACTTGCAGCTCTGCTCGTTTTCGGAGCTTACATGATCATCAATAGTTTTTCTACTCATACTGATGAAGATAAGATCTATGGAGCTATTACTTCAACAGCAGCTCCAGTTCCTGTTGAGGATAAGAAGAAGGGATTGTTCAAGGATAAGTATCTCATTAACTATGTCCAGACAATTTCCGTTACTTACAATTACAAGGGAAAATCTTATACCAATACAAGAGACTTCGTAGTTAAGACTGAAACATACGATACACGTCCTACTACATTCAATCAGGTATACAACACACCTTACAAGTCAGGTAATACAGTTGAGATCTATGTCAACAAGAACAATCCTGATATCTTTAAACTTGTAGGTGATGCAAGCACATCTAAGGTTGAGCTCAAGCAGATCCTTTATGTTGCTGTTCCGATCTATGCCGTGATCATTCTCATCCATACTATCTCTACTATCAGCAAGGGAAGAAAGGCGAGAAAGCAGGCATTCCTGGATAAGTACATGTCCAGCAGATATTGATAAAGAAAAACGAAAGGACCGTGTCAGATGGCACGGTCCTTTTTTATTGGTGGAGTATACGGGACTTGAACCCGTGACCCCCACACTGCCAGTGTGATGCGCTCCCAACTGCGCTAATACCCCAAACAGCATGATTATAGCATGTCGATAAAGGTATTGAAAAGGCGGAGGAATGCATCGGAAAAAGTTATTTGAATATCTTGTTGACAAACAGGAAATGTTCTTTTATAATCTCTTTGCGCTTGAGAGAGCGCCCCAGTAAAAACAACGGTATGGAAGCTTAGCTCAGCTGGGAGAGCATCTGCCTTACAAGCAGAGGGTCACAGGTTCGAGCCCTGTAGTTTCCACCATAATGGCGCAGTAGTTCAGCTGGTTAGAATGCCAGCCTGTCACGCTGGAGGTCGAGGGTTCGAGCCCCTTCTGCGTCGCCAGTTAACCGGTTCCCTAGGGAACCGGTTGCTATTCGCCCAGATAGCTCAGTCGGTAGAGCAGGGGACTGAAAATCCCCGTGTCGATGGTTCGATTCCGTCTCTGG
>CADCQX010000313.1 GCA_902803695.1 Oscillospiraceae bacterium | reverse complement strand
TTGCCCTGAGCTGTTGCCGGCGGAAGTCCGCCTGAACCCATGAGCCACTGTCCGGCAAGGAAGACATTCTTGAGTTGTTTGACAACGCCCGGTGTTGTAACTGTCTTTGTGTCCTTATCTGCAACGAATGCCATGTAAGCACCTCTGTAGGCGTTGCACTTTTTCGCGTAGGATACAGGTGTCCAGGTATCGAGAACATGGATCTTGCCTTCTGTCTCAGGATACTGCTTCTCGATGAGCTTGATCATGTCGGAAGCGATCTCGTTCTTCTTTGCTTCATAAGCCTCGCGGTCCTTAGCGAGTTCAAACCACTTATCAACATCGTCAGCATACTGGAACAACTTCATCTGAAGGATGGTCTTGCCCTCAGGTGTGATGGTCGGATCGTAGTCATAGCAGATCATTCCGATATCCTTGTGGACCTTGTCCCATACCGTGATTCCTTCACTCTCCCAGAATGAAGTATCAGCAGGGATGGTCGTCTTGCAGTCAACGAGGAATGCTGCATGGAACTTACTGAATACGGAGAAGTGCTCCTTATCTTCAAAACACTGCTTGAGTTTAGCAGGCATGTACTCTGCCGGGAGAAGATGCGTAAATGTGTGGTTGGCATCTGTCGCGCAGATGACGTAATCTGCGTTGACTTCCGTACCGTCTTCGAGAACGATACCGTCAGCGATCTTGCCGTTGAGCTTAACGTTCTTTACAGGTGAATTGAGGTGGAGCTTACCGCCGAGTTCCTGATATCTGTCGGCAATTCTGTTGGCAGCTGCCAGTGAACCGCCCTCAGGAATGTCACCGCTTCCAGACGTACACATTGCATATGACATGATGAATGAATATGCCTGAGTCTGCTCAGGGTGTGTGAGCAATACTGCGCTCTTAAGAACAGGACTCTTGAAACTCTCGGAAAGATCCTTAACGCTTACGCCCTTATATGCTTTCTGAGCTGCAGGAACATTCTTCGCGAAATCACCGAGCTTCATGAAATCAAAAAGGTTCATCTTGTCCATTGGCTTTGCGATCGGCATGATCATGCTCTCTGCTCTTTCAACGTTTTCGAAGAACTTATCGATAGCTTCCTTGTCATCAGGAGACAGCTTGAGCATGTCGCTCTTGGTCCTTTCCTTGTCTCTTCTGAAGGTTATCTCACCGCCGTGTCCCTTGTATGTGAAGAACACGTCCTTGCTGTACATCTTAAGGCCGTCTTTGAGCATTCCGATGTCGTGCCAGAAGCCGTTCATGTCGCTGCCTTTTTTACTGCACATGAGATAGTCGATACAGTTATCGATGTAGACACCCTCGCGCTTCCAGCCTGTCAGCTCGCCGCCCGGGACCGGGTTCTTCTCATAGATCTCGGTCTCAAAGCCCGATCTCTGCAGAACGATACCGGCAGCCATTCCGGAGATTCCTGCTCCGACAATGATTACTTTCTTCATTATTTCCTGTTCCCCCTGATCAATTTTGTGTCACACAAACACTCCTTAAGTATAACACTACTGACGGGCAAAACATTGTCTGTTTATTTCTTCTTTCTTATCAACAGATAGGCAATAACAGGAGCAATAAGCATCGCAAGATAAACAAGTGTGATCCATGGCTGATATTCGATATAGAACTGCTTAAAAGTAAGGCTCAGCGGGTGCGGGATCAAAACCCATCCGACAAGATCCAAAACGATGCTCAAGCCTGACCACAAAGCACCTGTGGTAAATGCCTTCTTAAATGTCGGCTGCTTCATTCCCTTAAGATAGATAAGTGCGAATATGGTAAAAAAGATGATGTTATAAAGCGGGTGCCAAGGCTTCGTCATCTCATATCCTTCACCAAGGCCCGGGCCCTGCGCCATGGAGCCCATGTGAAGCACCAGGATGTTAAAGAATGTATGTCCCACACCGATCATGGTAACTACAAAGTAGCTGATCCAATACCATAACATTGATCTTCCGAATTGCTTTTTAATGTTTTCCTTCACTGCGTAATTATTCATTTTCGAGTTCTCCTTTTCGCTTTTCATGTCTGTATTCTATGGCTTACGGAAGAACAATACTTTATGGAAGACTTAGATATTTCTTAAATCTCTCTTAAAACGGTCCCGTCTTTCGGCAGATCGCTGAAACAACCTTCTATATGTACCGTCCGGTGACTGTACAAATGACGGTAAAAAAGCAGAAATTCTCGTAAAATGTACAGTCTTATAGGACTGTACACATGACGGGAAAAAGGCAGCTTTTCCCGTGAAATATACAGTTCTATAGAACGGTACAAATGACGGGCGTGAAATGAAATCTACCCCAAAGAAAAGACCGCCTGACGGCGGCCTTTAGGTTAGTCATTCTTGTATATACCAGTTGAAAATGACGAAGTCCATTGTGGTCAGATCAAAACAACACATGGATTCCGAGCCTGCAAACTGTGAACCGTCGCCACTCAGGATAGCTCCTGCAACACCGATATTGCCGTCAGGAGTAACGAAAGGCGTGATCTTGTCGTAGCCGATCATTTCAATGCTCTTGTTGAGATCGATATAATCTCTGTCGGCAAAGCACTTTGTGTAGATCTCAGATGTCTTGCTGAACAGTTCATCGTCAGTCAGGCCGAAACGGACGGTAACTTCACTGTCTTCTATAGGCTTAAGTGTGTCGAGATCATAGTTGAATATTACTTTGTCGCTGAAATCCTCGCTTATATAGTTTGCAGAAACGACAAAGGACAATGTGTTGTCTTTAACACCCCAGGCATAGTCGGTCTCAAAACCTTCCAGATTATCGTACGGGGTATCCAGCGGGTAATTCTCATCCATGTAACTGCTGATCTCGTCATTGATCTCAGTTACTTCCTCTCCGTTAACGATGAGTTTAGGAAGGATCCTGTTATACTCGCCGTAGTCATCAGAAAGAGTAGTTTTTACATCTTCAACCTTGATGTCATAAGTATTGCTTTCGGCCTTATCGGCTTCAGTCGATCCGGTTGTTTCCTCAGTAGTAGCTTCTGTTGTTTCTTCTGTTGTCTCTTCCGAAGTGACAGCGGAAGTTTCCGATGCTTTAGTCTCACTTGCCGGAGTTTCCTTGTTTCCGTTACAGCCCGAAGCTATGAGCGCCAGGCAGAGCAAAGTTGAAAGTACTGTTATCTTTTTCATTTTTAGATTTATCCTTATAATTCCTTTTAGTTCGTCGGGAGCAAAAACTTGCTTCGACGCCCATATTATACATCATGCCTTGTTCGAAAAAGACCAAGGCGCTTTCCGAAGAAATAAAAAGGCCTTGAAACTACTGTGTTTCAAGGCCTTTGAGATCTGGCGGAGAAGGAGAGATTCGAACTCTCGAAACCGTTTTGCGGTTTACACGATTTCCAGTCGTGCGCCCTCGACCAGGCTAGGCGAC
>CADCQX010000312.1 GCA_902803695.1 Oscillospiraceae bacterium | reverse complement strand
GTTTTGAATAAAGAAGGCGAGAAGTGGTCTTTTGAAGGTGCTGATCCATCAATGACCTTCTCCGATGATTCTATAAACCGTTTTTTAACTATTGTTCTTGACTATAATGCCAATACAAAGGTAGATGCAGACTCTCCTAAATTGGAAGATTATGGCCTTGCTGACAATTACTCATATAAGATCAATATATGTGCTAATGACGGTAGTACCAGAACTCTGACATTGGGTGATGATGCTATTGATGGAAAGAACTGTTATGTAACTGTCGATAATATGGATGGTGTCTATTTGATCTCCAATATGAAAAAGACAGTATGTGATTATAATCTTATTGATTTTTACGAATCACTTAAGATCGATCTTGATTATGCCGATGTTGAAAAGATCGTTTTGGACAGAAAAATGGATTCATTTCCTATAACGATCGTTCCTGAGAAAACGGATGCAGGTTATTCATTTAGTATTACTGAGCCATTTATCATTGATTCCGGTGATAATCTTAATCTTCTTCTTACAGGTCTCAAGGACCTTGAGATAGCGTCTTTTGCTGAGCTGAATGATGAAGGTAAAAAAGAAGTCGGACTTGATGATCCTAGCTATCATCTGTCATTTGTCATGAAGAATGGTTCTACAAAGGATATCTATCTTTCTGAAATGAAGGATGAAGTATACTACGGTTATGGTTCGATCTGTGATGATTGCTTTATGTTGAGCTCTAAGCAGGTTGAGAATCTGTCGTATCCTTTGAAAGACCTTATTGGTAAGTATGTGTTCTCCACCAGTGTAACTGAAGTTAAAGAAATTGATGTTAAATACGATGATTTGGAATTTGTCTTAAAGATCGATGCTGAGAATTCCATTTCTTCTGATGATGCTGAAGTACTTCTTGACGGACGTGATGCTAAGGTCTTCAGTTCTTCCGGAAGATGTTATGCTGCTATCCTTTTTGAGACACTTGCTTTGATCAAGATCGGTGATGTTGATGTTGATGCAGTTCCTTCGGGTACACCTGTAATGACAGTTAAGGTGTTCTTTAAGGACTATACGAATAAAACATTGACATTCATTCAAAGAGACGAGTCATCTTATTACCTAATGGTTGATGATCAATATACTGGTTTCTTCGTATATTCTAATGAGTTGTTCAAGGATGGCGGTACTGATACATATTCATACGGTATCATCGGTGCTTATAATTTGCTTACTACGGCAATTAATGATAACCTAAATGGAATATATGATATACCTGCCGGGGAATGAGAATGGACGAAGGGAAATCAATAAAGAATAAGCTTTTTGTTGCGATGATCATATTTTTGCTTATCATCATCGCAGGTAGTGTCTTACTTTACTTTATTTCGAAAAAGCAGTCGTCTCTTGAAGGTGCAGACAGTTCGGTAAGGCTTTCTGCCCAGTCCGGCTTTTCCTGTGAATTTGCTGAGGCACAGAAGTTCTATCCGTTTGGTGACGGAGTCTTAAAGGTAACGAATGACCGAGTTGCTTATCTTACTTTGTCAGGAAATGAAGCATACAGTTATTCAGTAAGTTATACCAATCCTTTCTGTGTCTTTAACGGAGACAGGGTTTTGGTAGGTGATCTCGACGGATATGCATTTTCGATGTATGACATAGAGCATCAGATTTATGCCAAGTCTACTACTGACAAGGTAAAGGGTGCTACGGTATCCAAGGATGGATTTGCTTCCGTTATCCTTGACAGTGAAGATGCTTATGGACAGATCCTTATAGCAACTCCTGAAGGTGACTATGTTTCCAATAAATGGATATCAAGGGACTCAGGTTATCCTGTATCCGTTAAGTTTAATGATGATTCCACGATCCTTGCGATCACCACGCTTAACACAAACGGAGCTGTCTTGGAGCCTTTCGTTAAACTTCTTTCCATCAGCAAAGAGAACAATAAATATGTTGCAGCCGACTATGCCGTATTCTCAACCGATAAGAATGATATATTGTCATCTATTGTTTATTGCGGAGACAGATTCCTGATCTTCGGAAGTGACAGTGCTTATACGGTTGTCGGAGATTCATTCTCGGCACTTAATGTTTCATATGCATCCATCAATTACGTTTTCGGAGTTGATGATAATCTCTTTATCATCTATTCTGACGGCGTAGGTCAGGTTAACAAACTGGCTGTTATTGACAGTAAAAATAATATTGTTTACGATTCTCTATTAGGAACCACTGTTAATGCATTCAATGTTGTTAAGGATAAATGCGTTATCAGCGTTGACAGAAGAGTATTTGTGTTTGGCAGCAATGGAGATGTCATTTCTGACATTTCTGTTGATGAGGATATTTTGAGAGTAGGTTTTGTCGGTAATGACAAGATCACAGTTGTATCAACCAGTGGAGTTCATACATACACTTACTAAGGAAAACTATGGAAACTGAATGTAAATTAGCATTTAAAAACGAAGAAGAACTGTTTGGAATACTTGATGCTGACTGGTTCTATAATATCTGCATGGAACATGAGAAACAGGAAGCAGTTAAGCTCTCGAGTACTTATTACGATACCCCTGACAAAAGAATGATCTCCAGAGGTGGATCGATCAGGGTTCGTAATATCTCTGATTCCGATGAAGAAGAGGAAACTTATGAGCATACCATCAAGCTTGGCGGTAAGGTCGATAACGGACTTCATCAGCGTTATGAGTGGAATGTTAAGACATTCTCCAAGTCTTTTTCCAAGGAGGAATTTCTGGACGGAATCTCAAGAAGTGAGGACCCTTCCGATATCCTTATGGAAGCTCTAGAAGGTATTTCTGAAGATGATCTTGAACCTTTGTGCAAGACTAAGTTTTACAGGACAGTTTATACGCTCGGATACGGTGACAGCTTGATGGAAGCTTGTTTTGATGTAGGTAAGCTTTCTGCAGGCGACAAGAGTGAACCGATCTGTGAGCTTGAATTGGAGCTTATTTCCGGTGATGTAGTTGATCTCATGGATATGGCTAATTACATTGTAAGTAAGACAAATGCAGAGTTTTCTAATGACAGCAAATTTAAGCGTTGCCTTAAGCTTTTAGAAGAGGAATAAATGTACGATGCAGTAATCATCGGGGCAGGAAGTGCAGGCCTTATGTGTGCCGCCAGGCTTGTAAGTAATGGCGTTAAAAACTTCGTTGTTCTCGATTCCAATTCCAAACCTGGTAAGAAACTTGCCGTTACCGGTAACGGCCGATGCAATCTGACTAACTTGGAACTTGAAAAAGATCTGTACTATACCGATGATCATAAACTTCTTGATTCTGTTATCTCTCGTTTTACAGTTATTGATACCATAAACTTTTTCGAGAAAACACTTGGGCTTAAGACTGTTAATAAGGATGAGCTTGTTTATCCGCGTGAACTGAAAAGCTCTGCTGTTATTGATGTTCTGAGGCTTTATATCCCTCTGGAATGCTTTGTTTTTGATTCGAAAGTGACCTCGATCAGAAAAGAAGATGACTACTTTGTTGTTGAGGCTGACAGGGAATACAGATCTTCCAATATCGTTATTGCTACAGGCGGAAGAAGCTATGTTAATACAGGAAGTGACGGTTCAGGTTATAAACTTCTGGCATCTCTTGTGCCACAGGATTGTTTTGTTCCGCTCTCTCCTTCGCTTGTTCAACTCAAGACATCTGACAGAGATCTGAAGGCTTTAACAGGATATCGATTCAGTTGTACGATCAGACTTGTTTGTAATGGCGATGAGAAAGCCTGCGAGACAGGAGAGTTGCTGTTTACGGATTACGGCATTTCCGGAATCTGCACTATGCAGTTATCTAGATATCTGGAATCAGGTAAGAATACTATCGTTGTCGATTTTCTTGATAAGGACGAGGATATCATCAGAAGCTGTATCGAAAACTTCCCTGAAAGAGATACCAGAGATGCTCTGGCAGGCGTGTTGCCGGGCGTTTTAACTGATATTGTCCTCAAAAGGATTGGAGTTAAAAAACTGGTTTCAAATAATGAGATCGATAGATTCATAAGTGAGCTTCATGAGTTTGGTATAAATATCTCAGGTACTAACGGACTTGATAATGCCCAGGTTACCAGAGGCGGACTTAAACTCTCCTCGCTTGATGAAAACCTCCAAAACAAGCTAATTAAGGGACTTTACGTGTGCGGGGAAGTTGTTAATGTTGACGGCCCGTGCGGAGGTTATAATCTTCAGTGGGCTTGGAGTTCTTCGGTTATTGTTGCTGATCAGATAAGCAGGAGTATAGTATGATATTTGAATTCAAGTTTGCTCCTGACGAATTAAATCACTTCGTAAACGAGAACGAAGCTGTTAAGTATAAACTTAAGACCGGCAATGCCAAGATGCGTGATGCTATTAAGGATGTAGAGTCCGGCAAGTTGTCCGTAAGGATAGTCAAAAAGTCTGTAGATGCCCGTCATAAGCCTAATACTGTCATCAATTATAAGATAGAAGTCCTTCCGGAAACTGAATTTATGAAACGTGATAAGGAACTTGTCGATTCCGTTTTTATCCATAAGGATTCAAAGATTAATATGCCTAAAAGGCCTGTTATAGTTGGGTTTGGACCGGCTGGCATGTTTGCAGGTCTGGTACTTGCCAGATATGGATTAAGACCGGTCATATTCGATCGCGGCCGGATCATGGAGCAACGTGTGGAACGCGTTGAGAATTATAAATCCGGAAAAGCCAGTCTGGATCCGAACAATAATGTTCAGTTTGGTGAGGGCGGAGCAGGTACTTTCTCTGACGGTAAGCTTCATACCGGGATCTCTGATTCATTTAAGCAGTTTATATTTGATACTTTTGTTGAATTCGGTGCTCCTTCGGATATTTCCTATGATTCACATCCTCATATCGGAACTGATAATCTTCGTAAAGTTGTTGTGAATATCCGAAAAGAGATCGAATCTTTGGGTGGCGAGATCCTGTTTGATGCCAAAGTTGGTGATCTGAAGATTGAGAAGGGTAAATTGACCGGCTTTAATTATGATTGGGGTCAGGACAATTACGACTATGAAGCTGATGATGTGATCTTTGCAATCGGCCATAGCAGCAGGGATACGTTCAGGATGCTTGATAAGATAGGTGTTAAGATGGAGAGCAAGCCGTTTTCGGTTGGTGCCCGTATAGAGCACCTGCGTAAGGATATCGACATGGCTCAGTACGGTTTTGATACCGCGAATTATCATGATATCTCATCCGCTTCATATAAGCTCGCTGTTGATACGGTTACTGGACGTAAGCTCTATACATTCTGTATGTGTCCGGGTGGTGAAGTTGTCGCCGGTGCATCATCATCGAATTCTATATGTACTAACGGAATGAGTTATTATGCCCGTGATATGGAAAACTCTAATTCGGCTTTGCTCGTTCCTGTAGATAGTGAGATTTACGGTGACGGCGTTTTGGCAGGCGTTGAGTTCCAGGAGATGCTCGAGAGAAAGGCTTATGAGATAGCGGGAAATAATGACAGTGCTCCGGCTACTACATTTAAGGCTTTTTTCAATAATGAAGTTCCAACGGGATTCGGACGTATTAAGCCAAGTTATAAGCCTTCTGTCGCTCCGGTTGATCTTAATGCTTTGTTCCCGAAGGTCATATCTGATTCTCTTAAGGACGGCATCATTAAGATGGGAAGAAGGATCAAGGGTTTTGATGATGATGACGCTGTCCTTACAGCCGTTGAGGCAAGAAGTTCTTCGCCTGTCAGGATCCTTCGCGATAAGGAATCTTTTATGAGCACAAATGTTGTTGGTCTTTATCCGTGCGGTGAAGGTGCAGGTTATGCAGGAGGCATAACTTCATCTGCCATTGACGGTATCAAATGTGCTAATGCGCTCGTTTCAAAATACATCTGAATTGGTATATAATTATCCTTGTTGAATAAGAATCATTCTTTTCGAAAAGGAGCATGATGAATATGTCTAAAAATACTGCTGTTATTACCGTTGTCGGTGTTGATCGAGTTGGCATCATTGCAGGTGTTTCAAATCTTTTGGCCGATGAAGGGATCAATATAAAAGATATCTCCCAGACAATCCTCGATAATCTTTTTACTATGATCATGATGGTCGATCTTAAGGATGTTGTTATCGAGAAATCCGATATCGTTGAAAAACTCAATAAGCTTGGCGAAGAACTCGGCGTTCAGATCACTATCCAGCACACCGATCTTTTCAATGCAATGCATAGGATCTGAGGTGCTTTATGATTACTGATTTTGAAATCTTGGAAACTACCAGGATGTTCTCCGAGCAGCATCTTGATATCCGTACAATAACAATGGGTATAAACCTTATGGATTGCTCGGCATCAACAGTTGAGGAGTCCTGTCAGAAGATATATGACAAGATCTGCAGATATGCAGGCCGTCTTGTTGAAGTTGGTGAAGAGATCTCCAGGAAATATCACGTACCTATCATCCATAAGAGAATATCGGTAACTCCTATCTCTATTGTAGCTGCTGCATGCGGAGCTAAGGATTATACTCCTTTTGCGATCGCTCTTGATAAAGCTGCAAAGGCCTGCGGCGTAAACTTCATTGGAGGTTTTTCCGCTTTGGTTCAGAAGGGTTATACAACTTCTGATAAAGTTCTTCTCGAATCTATTCCTGAGGCTCTTGCGGTAACTGATTTCGTTTGTTCATCAGTTAACCTTGCATCCACGAGAACCGGTATCAATATGGATGCAGTAAGAGATATGGGTGTGATCATCAAAAGAGCAGCAGAAAGAACAGCTGACCGCGATGCTATCGGTTGTGCGAAGCTGGTTGTTTTCGCGAATGCCCCTGAAGATAACCCGTTCATGGCAGGTGCATTCTTAGGAACTGGTGAGCCGGAGTGCGTCATCAACGTCGGTATTTCCGGTCCGGGTGTAGTTAAGCATGCTCTCGAGTCCGTTAGGGGTAAGGATCTTGGCGTAGTAGCTGAGACGATCAAAAAGGCAGCATTTAAGATCACCCGTGTAGGTGAGCTCGTTGCCCGTGAAGCATCTGAGAGACTCGGCGTACCATTCGGTATCATTGATCTTTCACTTGCTCCGACACCTGCAGTAGGCGACTCTGTAGCAAGACTTCTCGAGGAGTTTGGTCTTGAGGAGTGCGGTACATGGGGTACCACAGCTGCTCTTGCAATGCTCAACGATGCTGTTAAGAAGGGCGGTACGATGGCTTCTTCCTTTGTAGGAGGTCTTTCCGGTGCATTTATCCCTGTTTCAGAAGATGAGGGTATGATCGCTGCAGCTAAGTCGGGATGCCTGAAACTCGAGAAGCTGGAAGCTATGACATGCGTATGTTCCGTTGGTCTTGATATGATCGCTATTCCGGGTGATACTGATGCAACGACTATCTCCGGTATCATTGCTGATGAGATGGCTCTCGGTACATTCAATAACAAGACAACTGCAGTTCGTATCATTCCTGTCCCGGGTAAGGGAGTAGGCGATGAGGTCGAATTCGGCGGACTTCTCGGAACAGCTCCTATCATGCCTGTTAATACTGCATCTTGTGCTGAGTTCATTAACAGAGGCGGAAGGATCCCTGCACCTATCCACAGTATGAGAAACTAAAATGATAACTTTTGTAACTGCCATCTATGAAGAGGCCAGACCTTTTATCGAGATCCTGGGACTCAAGAAGAGAAGTGATGAACATCAATATCAGCACTTCGTTTCAGATGGCTATGAAGTCGTGATCGTTGGCGAAGGACATGTTTCTTCTTTGAGAAACTGTTCTCGCCATTTTGCGTTAAATGAGCCTGATCTTTGTTCGCTCATGGTTAATGTCGGAATCTGCGGATCTTCATTCGGAAATGTAGGAGATCTTTATCTGATCAACAAGATCACTGATGATGCTACAGGAAGGACATATTACCCCGATCTTGTCTATAAGAATGATTTTGAGCAGCACAGTATAACGACTGTCTTAAGTCCTAAGTCATCCGGTGAGGGACTTTTCGATATGGAATCATCTATGGTGTATGAAGGATGTGTTCCGTATTTTACATTGGAGAGGATGTTCTTTTTCAAGGTCATATCCGATGTTTTTGACGGTGTTGATGTCCTGGATAAGGAACTTAAACCTTATGAGCTCATAAATCAGCATGCTCAGAGGATAATCGACTTTTGTAAGGGTATCACTTTTATCAAGAGAGAGCTCTCCTTGGGAGAAGTTTATCTCGAGAAGGAAAATATGATGAATGACCTAACTGAGTCTATGAAAAATCAGATGAAGCGTGCAATTTATTATCGAAAACTCAATGGTATGGATTCCTGTCTTGAGTTTGATGAAGGTCAATGGCTCGAGGACGGATCCAAGGCGAACAGGAAGAGGATCTTCGAGACAACATTAAGGGAACTGAAAAGGACTTCCGAGCTGAATTATAAAAGGAGAAAGAAACTTCAGGGTCTCAATCATCCGTATACGAATGTGTATATCGAAAAAGGTATCGAGCCGCCGTTCAAGTGTAAGAATATTATCTGGATCGACTCATATAAAGATATCTTTAACCGTACCCATCAAAATTTCGACATTCAGAAAAGATCTCCTGCGTTGATCCTTTCAAAGCAGAGAGGACGCTTTATCTACGAAGGTTCAAGGGTTTGCCAGAACTTCGGAAACGATCATTTCTACTACTGTTCATGCCTGATGAACTGCATATTTGATTGCGATTACTGTTCTCTGTGCGGCATGTATCCGACAGGAAATGTAGTTGCTTTCATGAATTTTGATGACATCCTTAAAGAGATCGACGATATCTTGAAAGAGCATCCGATGTACCTCTGCGTTTCTTACGATACGGATCTTCTGGCTTCTGAATTGATGTTCGGTTATGTTAAGAAATTCATTGAAGCAACTAAGACCAGAAAGAATCTGACGATCGAGATAAGGACAAAGACCGGTAATCCTCTGATGTTCAGTAATCTTGAACCGTCAGATCAGGTGATCTTTGCCTGGACTTTGTCACCTAAGAAGGTTGCTGATATCGAGACAAAAGCAGCGCCATTATGTAAGCGTCTTAACGCTGTCAAAGCATGTTCGGAAAAGGGCTTTAAAGTCCGTATCTGCTTTGATCCGATGATCTATTACAAAGACTGGGAACAGGATTATTTCAACCTTGTCGATGACGTATTCGAAAAGATCTCATGCGACAGTATCTATGATGTCAGTATCGGTGTATTCAGGATATCATCCGATTATCTTAAACTTATGCGAAAAAGAAGACCTGATACACCTGTAGTCGCATTTCCTTTTGAGGCTGAAAACGGTGTTTCACACTATGGTGATCTGTCGTATGAGATGATCTATAAAATGAAGCATAAAGTCCTTGAATATCTACCTGAAAACAAGATCTTTTTATGGGGGGAAGAGTAATGAGAGCTTTGGTTTTTGGTGCCACATCCGGAATCGGTCTATCTTGCGCAAGAGTATTGAGCAAGGAATATGAAGTCATTGGAGTAGGAAGAGATATCTCTAAGGTTTCCGATGATGGAATTAACTTTGTTGAATGTGATCTGACCGACAGAAAAGCACTTAAAAGACTCATGGATTCCATTCCTTGTCCTGATGTTATCGTTTTGTCCCAGGGCTGCGCTTACTACGGACTTCACGAGAATATCAGTTCTGATTCATGCGAAGAGATGGTACTTACGGATCTTCTAAGTCCAATAGAGATAACAAATCATTATCTTTCTTATATGAAGCAGAGAAAGAGCGGCCACATCATTTTCATTTCTTCAGTAACCGCTGATTCAGTTAATCCTCACGGTGCTTGCTACGGTGCTTGTAAGGCAGGTATCAGGAGTTTTGCAAAGAGCATTTTTGAGGAAGTAAGAAAGACTGATGTGAAAGTTTCATTGATCTCGCCGGATCTTACGGATACTGATCTATACAGGAATGCTGATTTTGGTGTTGATAAGGATCTTGTCTTAAAGCCGGAAGATGTGTCTGAGGCAGTCCTTTTCGCGATAAAGAAGCCTTCGAATGTAGATGTTTTTGATATCGTAATAAGACCTATGAGAAATGCGATCAAGAAGTAACTTTGCCGTACTTCCTGTTAACGATGCTGATAACGATCACATAGCAGGTGAGCTGCATCATGACCGTTATGAGCCATGACGCCGGGTATGAGATAAAGAGAAAATCCAGTGACTTGTGGCTCGGGAACAAAAGGAAGATCCATACGATCCTTGTTCCTACCGTACCTATTATCGAAAACAACATCGGTATCGCAGATCTTCCCATGCCGCGAAGTGCACTCGGCAAAAGATCCATTATCGAACACAAAAAGTATGTGGCGGATGTGATGGCCAAGATATCAAAACCGTATTCGATAACAGAAGAATCTTTGGTATAGATGTGAAGCAGCTGTCTTCCGAAGATGAAAGCCAATCCTCCGAGAACGCCTGATACAATAAGTTCCAGGATAACACAATCGATATGTATCCTCTTCATTCTCTTGATCTTTCTTACGCTGTAGTTCTGACTTGTGAAACTCATGCAGGCCTGGGATACAGAGTTTATTGATACGAATAAGAAACCGAGGACGCTATTGGCGGAAGTGTAACCGGCCATCGCATCTGGTCCGAATTTATTAACTGAAGCTTGCAATAATACGTTTGAAAAGTTTATAACCGTACCCTGAACACCTGCAGGGATTCCGATCTTGAATATCGTCAGAAGGTGATGCCAATGGATCTTAAGCTTACGGAAATCCAGTTTGTATGAACCGTTCGCTCTGATAAGGCAAAGTACAACGAGAATGCAGGACAAAAGCTGAGATGCAACTGTCGCGATAGCAACACCGCTGACTCCCATATTGAACTTTATTACCAGAAGAAGATTAAGACCGGTATTCAGAAGCCCTGAAACAAACAGGAATATCAGAGGTCTCTTAGTATCACCGATAGCTCTTAGAATGGCTGCACAATATGTGTAGAGCATAAAGAAAGGCATGCCAAGAAAGTATATGCGCATGTAAAGGACTGAATGGTCGATTACGGCTACATCTGTATCCATTAGAAGTAATAGAGGTCTGGCAAATATGATACCGACAAAAGCCATGAGGATTCCGCTTATCAATGCGAATGCTACTGATGTATGAACGGTCTCAGACATCTCCTTGTCCATTTTTGTAGCGAAAAAACGAGCTGCCAATACATTGGTTCCGAGTGATATACCGGTGAACAGATTTATGAGCATGTTAATAAGTGCAGTAGTAGATCCGACTGCAGCAAGTGCTTCTTTGCCTGTGAACTGTCCTACGGTGATTACATCTACGGCGTTAAACAAAAGCTGCAGAATGCTGGAAGCCATCAAGGGAAGGGCAAAGGAAATGAGCTTAGGCATTATGCTGCCGTTAAGCATGTCTATTTCATATCTGTTCTTCATACGCAATTGATACTAGCACTTTTAAAATTTTCTTGCTACATAAAAAAGAGTTGCCGTAAAGGCAACTCTTTAGATGTTTTCAACTATAGGAGGATCAGATACCTCTTGTTATACCGTAGGTGTTACAGATCTCCGTGTATTCTTTTGACTGAGCAAAACCGATGAGGACATCTTCTCTAGAGGCTCCGTCATTAAGAAGACCAACCCAGTAGTTAAGGCCTGAATCATCATAATCACGGCCCATGAATGTCTTATAACATCTCTTAACAAATTCGGTATTGTCGTAATTGTGATTTGTGAACTCTGCAGAAGTAAAGAACTGCTTAGCTGCTTCGTATCCGCTGACTTCCTGATTTGTAAGGCTTAATGACCAGAACTTAAGTCCGTCTTCCTCAGCTTCTCTTCCGAGACACTCGGTATAAAGTCTCTTTGCAAATTCCTTTGAGTTTGCAGATGCAATAGTAGCTTTAGCTGTAGGTGCTCCGGATCTTACTCCGTATGCAGCGCAGATGTCACACCACTCACGTGAATTGATGAAGTTATTGATAACGGTTTCCATTGACATGCCGCCATTAAGTTCTTTCATCCAGTATGCTTTACCAT
>CADCQX010000311.1 GCA_902803695.1 Oscillospiraceae bacterium | reverse complement strand
TTTTGTACCGACAAAAGTCATCCCTGAAACAGAATTGTTCTTATAATCTTCGAAAACTTCCTCTTCATTACCGTCAAAGTAATGATCGTTAAAGCATTTCTTAAACAACTCTATATCATCATCGTAAATCGACTGAAAAAAGCCACGGCAAACATTCTGCGCAGAAACGTTTACGTTATCAGCTGTTACTTTATCATCAGGCACATCACGGTTACACGAGCACAATAATATGGAACAGATCAATATCAAGGCAATAAAAGCCTTGATATTACTGAATCTGATACCTGAACTAGTTTTAAAACTTATCTTATTGATCATTTTGTATTCTCATCGACCCATCTGAGGTATTCACTTATTTTCTTCTCATAACCGATCTCAGTCGGCTCATAATAAACATTGTCTTTGATCGCATCCGGCATATACTGCTGCTTAACTATATGACCGGGGAAATCATGAGGATACTTATATCCGACCGAATATCCGAGATCCTTCATTCCGCCTGCAGGAGCGTTCCTGATATGATAAGGAACAGTGCCTGTATCGATCTTCTCGACATCAGCCAGAGCCTTATCAATTGCAAGATAAGTTGAATTAGACTTCGGAGATGAAGCAACCAGCACAGCAGCCTCGGCAAGAAGTATCCTTGCTTCAGGCATTCCCAAAACGCGAACTGCATCATATGCTGCCTGAGCAACAAGTAAAGCATTAGGATTGGCAAGTCCTACATCCTCAGATGAACAGATAAGAATCCTTCTGGCGAGAAATTCAATATCCTCACCTGCTGCCAGAGCCTTTGCAAGATATATGATCGTAGCATCCGGATCAGATCCCCTCATAGACTTGATCATGGCAGAGATATTATCGTAATGATCTTCCCCGTCCTTGTCGAAGACCTGGGACTTCTTCTGCATACAATCGGATATAACGTCAGCATCTATAATGATGACTCCATCACTATTTGGAGGAGTAGTGCTGACAGCCAATTCCAGCGCCTTCAATGAATTCCTGGCATCGCCGGAACTCATCTCTGCCATTATCTCCAAAGTCTTATCATCAATACTTACATCGATGTTGCCGTAGCCACGTTCTTTGTCATTAATGGCATTTCTGAGGACAGTCTTGATGTTTTCTGTAGTCAAAGGCTTAAGTTGGAGGACAGTCGATCTTGAGATCAAAGCTTTATTGACCTCAAAAAACGGATTTTCCGTTGTTGCACCGATAAGAATTACTGTTCCGTCCTCAACGAAAGGAAGCAACGCATCCTGTTGAAGCTTATTGAATCTGTGGATCTCATCTATAAACAGGACTGTTCTCTTACTGTCAGTCAAAAAAGGATTGGTAGCATCCGCTGTTATCGCCTTGATATCAGAAACACCTGCAGTAACCGCATTTATCTTCTTGAAATTTGAGGATGTTGAATTGGCAATGAGTCTTGCCAGAGCAGTCTTACCAACTCCGGGAGGGCCAAACAAGATAATAGAGGAAAGATTGTCAGACTCGATCATCCTTCTAAGCATCTTCCCTTTTCCGATTATATGTTCCTGACCTACATATTCATCCAGATTTCTCGGACACATTCTGTAAGCCAGCGGTTCCAATCTATCAGCCATTATCACACCTCAGCATCGTAATAAAACGATTATAGCACATATGTTCGTATTTTCCATTATTACGAGTAAAAAAACAGACCGCCAAAAATGACGGTCTGCCGTTAGTATTATCAACAATTAAACGATATCAGGATACAAAGGATACTTCTCTGTGATCTTTGCTACACGAGCGATTACTTCATCCTTCTTATTCTCATAATCGAAAATGCAAAGGGAGATAAGATCAGCGATCTCGACCATATCCTCTTCCTTCATGCCACGAGCTGTACAAGCAGCTGTACCGATACGAACACCGGATGTTACGAATGGCTTCTCAGGATCGAACGGGATAGCGTTCTTGTTAGCTGTGATGTTGCAATCATCAAGACGGAGCTGGAGTTCCTTACCTGTGATTCCTGTTCCACGGAGATCGATGAGCATCAGGTGGTTATCTGTACCGCCGGATACGAGGTTAACACCGCGAGCAAGAAGTGCCTCAGACATAGCCTTAGCATTCTTGATGATGTTGTTTGCATAATCTCTGAAATCATCGGAGAGAGCTTCCTTGAATGCAACAGCTTTAGCAGCGATGATGTGCATCAAAGGACCACCCTGCTGACCAGGGAATACAGCGGAATCGATCTTCTTAGCATATTCTTCTTTACACATGATGATACCGCCACGTGGTCCGCGGAGTGTCTTATGTGTTGTTGTTGTAACGAAATCAGCATATGGTACCGGATTCGGGTGAAGTCCTGCAGCTACAAGACCTGCAATGTGAGCCATATCTACGAAGAGGTATGCGCCAACTTCATCAGCGATCTCACGGAACTTCTTGAAGTCGATGATACGTGGATAAGCGGAAGCACCTGCTACGATAACCTTAGGCTTGCACTCGAGAGCCTTAGCTCTGACTGCCTCATAATCGATAAGGCTTGTCTTCTCATCTACCTGATAGAATTCGGAATGATATGTTCTACCTGATACGTTGAGCTTCATACCGTGTGTAAG
>CADCQX010000310.1 GCA_902803695.1 Oscillospiraceae bacterium | reverse complement strand
CATGTACTTCCTCTTCATGGCGTAGAGCATCTTTGATGCGATCTCTAAGAACAGGCGCTGCAGGTTGACATCTTTCTTGTTGATCTTCTCGTTCTTGTATCTGTAGAAGCAGTCGTCGAACATCCTGTAGATGAAGGCGGAATCAACGTTGTTCATCTCGAGTGAAGAATATTCATACATCTCATAACCGAAGGATTCACGTCCGAAAAGACATGTCGGCAGGAGCACCGACTCGACTTCTTTTCCGTCCAGCATATCGAGAAGAATGTCGACGGCTTTCCGGCCCAGGATGTCTCCCGCGGCGCCGACGGATGACAGGGACGGCATGAGTTCGCCTGCCATGAGGGTATTATCAAAACCGAAGACCATCACGTCTTTTCCCGGTATCAGATCACGCTCGGCCATGGCCTCATAAAGACCCCTGGCAACAGCATCATTAACGCAGAAGACCGCCTGACAGTCCGGATTTCTGTCCAGAAGAGTGCTCGCCTGCGTATAGGTGTTTATGGACATGTCGGTCTCGATAAAACGGTCTTCCGAATATGTGATCCCGTAATCTTCAAGACACCTTCTGTAGATGTCTTTACGCTTCAGTGCATCGCCGTTGTCGGGACGTCCGCCGAGCATGCAGATCTCGGTTATGCCGTGGACATTGATGAGGCAGTCGATCGCCTCTCTGATGCCCATCTCATTATCGTAATTGACCGTAATGAAATCATCCAGTTCCGCAGCAACGATGACCTTCGGAATATTCTCGAATGTCGTATTGTACTTATTGAGAAAGAAATTCTCCTCGTGCGGATCGATACTTCCGAGGGAGATGATAAGTCCGTCAACCTCGCATATCTCGGCTAACTGGTAAATGGAGTTATATAGTTTCTTATATGCATAATCGAAAACAAGCGGCGGTTTATCACTTACGTATTTACCTGCAAAGACTACGACATCGATATCTCTGTTGTCAGGTATTCCGTTGATCGTGCTGTGGATGACTTCCTTCGCAAAATCTGAAAAGATATCGTCAACCAAAACTCCGATTGTGGTCTTTCTGTCGCGCTTGTTAATCATTTATCATTTCCTCCGTGAAAGGCATCGGCTTCGAGAAGAGATAGCCCTGAGAATAATCTATTGAATAGAAAAGAAGCTTGTCCTGGATCTCCTTGTTCTCAACAAATTCGGCAACGATCTTGATGTTTTTGGCACTGATCTTTTTCCAGCCCGAGATCAGCGCGATCAGGTTCTCAGCCTCTTTGTTGTTGCAGCAGTTCTTTACTATGGATCCGTCGATCTTCAGGTAATCGGAATGGATATTGACGATGTGCTGAAGATTGGAATAGCCGCTTCCGAAATCATCGATGGAGATCTTGCCTCCGAAGTTATGGATCGTATCCACAAACTTGATGAGGGCGTTATAATCATCCACATCTTCATTCTCGAGTATCTCGAAAACAAAGTTCTCCGGATGCTCCGCTGTCCTTAAGAAATCGTAGATATATTCCACCATCTTACGGTTCTTGATATCGCGCAGTCCGAGGTTGATGCTGACGCTCCTGTTCTTTACGTTCCTGAACCTCTCGAAGACCTTCCTGATCATGATCATCGATATGTTGCCATACAAAAGTCCGAAGGATCTCGCCGCATCCAGAAAGCTTGCCGGATTATAGATCTTTCCGTTCTCATCCCTGAGCCTCATCAGCGACTCGTAGTGATGGATCGACTTCGTCTCGTTGTCGTAGACGCCCTGGAAATAAGGAATGATCTGGTCGTGAGCGATCGCATAGTTTATGACGTTTACCATGTGGTAATACTCTCGTATCTTCTCCTCATCGAGCTTCTCGTACTCGGCATCGCTTATATAGAACTGGATGTTCTTCTGTCCCATCTCGATCCTGGCTGCCGCATAAACCGAGTTGATGTTATCGATCGTACATCCGTCCATTACACAGAATCCCGGAACGATCGCGATAGTTTCTTTTGATGTCTCGAAAAGGATCTTCTGCAGCTCTTCCATATGAGCCACAAACGAATTAAGTGACACGATATGTGAAGGTGCGCCGACCGCGAAGAGCCACTCATCCAGATTGTACAGACGGTAATGTCTCTTTCTTACGTAATTGATGCATTTGTTCATAAGAGTATTCTTGGTGATCTGGATCTCTCTCGGGGAGAAGACTGTCTTAATATTGGACACGTTAAACACGTTGATGTAACAGATCCTGTCATAACCCTTGGTCTTCATATCCATGATCAT
>CADCQX010000309.1 GCA_902803695.1 Oscillospiraceae bacterium | reverse complement strand
GGCTTCGTTATGGGCGAGGGCGCAGGAGTCCTTATTCTGGAAAACTATGAACATGCAATCAAACGCGGCGCCAATATCCTTGCCGAGATCGTCGGCTACGGCGTTACGAATGATGCTTACCATATTACGTCACCCTCACCGGATGGCAGCGGCGCAGGCATGGCCATGAAGATCGCGATAGGCCATGCGGGTCTTCATCCTTCAGATATCAGCTATATAAACGCTCACGGAACTTCAACTCATCTTAACGATCTGTATGAGACCCGTGCGATCAAGTACGCCCTTGGTTCTGCCGCGCCGGCTGTCTCCATCAACTCAACAAAATCCATGACTGGACATCTTCTTGGCGGTGCGGGAGCTATCGAAGCTATCGTTTGCGTTGAATCTGTATTAAATGATTTTGTTCACGTTACGCGCAACACTCAGTGCAGCGAAGATGAACTTGATCTCGATTACACCATCGGAAAAGGAAGAAAGAGAGTCGTCAATTATGCCTTGAGCAACTCACTGGGATTCGGCGGTCATAATGCGTCACTCCTTTTCGCGAAGGCCACATAAAAAAGGCACTTACCTTATAACACTCATATACGAAAAACCCCGCCACAATTATGTGCGACGGGGTTTATCATTATCTATTAAACTGTATCAGACATCAAGCTTAAGATCGCCCTGCTTGATCCAGCCGATCTTTCTCATGATCTCTGAAAGGCCAAGGCAGATAGCTGCAGGAAGGATAAAGTACATAACTATGATCTCAACCAAAACTATCCAAGCGGAGTGGTCTGCATTCATTGTTGCAAATGTCTGAAGAGGACCAACAAGACCTGAAGTACCCATACCTGAACCTACAGGTGTGCTCTCCATCTTAAGGAGCATTGTGGATACAGGTCCGAGGATAGCGGAAGCTATGATGGATGGGATCCATACTCTAGGATTTCTGATGATGTTAGGCATCTGGAGCATTGATGTTCCGAGGCCCTGAGCAAGAAGTCCGTTAACCTTGTTCTCACGATAGGAGATAACTGCGAAACCGATCATCTGGCAGCAGCAACCGACTGTAGCCGCACCTGCTGCAACTCCGCCGAGCTGAAGCACAACGCCGATAGCTGCGGAAGAGATAGGAAGCGTAAGGAAGATTCCCATAAGTACGCTTACGATGATACCCATAAGGAAAGGTGCCTGCTCTGTACCTGCGTTAACGAGGGAGCCGAGCCAGCCCATGAATGTTGAAACATAAGGACCAAGGAAGATTCCTACTGCTGCACCGGGGATAATGGTACAGAAAGGAGTTACGATGATATCAACCTTAGTTCTGCCGCATACAAGATGTCCGATAGCGATACCAACGATAGCAGCAATGAATGCTCCCAAAGGCTCACCCGGAATCGCGAGACCTGCTTTCTTCTCAATGAGAAGTGAAGATGCAGCATCAAACAATGTAGCGTTGGCACCGATCATACCGCATACCGCAGATGACAGAACCACGAGTGGCTTCTCACCAAACTTGACTGCAACTCCGATACCGATACCGGCACCCATAAGTGCCTGTGCCATCTTACCGATCAAAGTAATGTAAGTACCGAGATCATTGTGAATATAAGATCCGATCTGAACGATAATGGTTCCGATGATAAGTGTACAGAAAAGACCTGTTGCCATACCGGAAAGTCCGTCAATAAAAATCTTGTTAAGGAGTGCCTTCACACGACCGCCAAAGCTTGTGTCCTTGCGGTCAGAAGGTTTAACCTTCTTACTGTCCTTGCCCATATTTGAACCTCCTGATATTCATGCTTTTGCATAAACATACGTTAAATTGTGTAAATTATACATTATCGAGAATTCTTCGCAACAAAAGAGTCCGAAATATATTTCACAATAATTTCGGACTCGATAAGTCATTTAATATATAAAATAACTATTTACTGTGTAACGATAACGCTGAAGAAACGAAGCATCTCGTCACTGGTGTTAACAAGACTGTGGTCATGACCCTTCGGGCAGTAATGACATAGTCCCGGACGAAGAGGATAACTCTCGTCATCAAAGATCACTGTTCCCTCACCTTCAAGAATGTATATAACTTCACTCTCTGTATAATGAGTATGCATTCCGATAGATGCACCCGGCTCAAGTCTTCCCATCATGATCTTATTGATTCCGTCATACTCAACCTTGTTATAGAAAGTAAGCTTTCCTCCCTTAAATTCCTTATTGGCCATCTCAGGAATCTCATCAAAATCAATAATCATCTATGTTTCCTCCTTTTTAAGTTCCTATATTTCCATTATGTTCCTACTCGAAAAAGAATCAAGTCTCAGAGCTTAAACTCTTCATTTTTCTCTTGATTTTCCTTAGCCTCAAGTATCCTCACCCTATACTGAATATCCTCGAGAAGCTTCCTGTTTGCAGCTATTGCATCGCCCAAAAGTCCGATAAGGAAACTTATGACACCCATCAGGATCAAGATAGCGACAAGTATCAACATCTGAACATGGCCGCCGTGTCTTCCGAATCCTGAGATTATGAGGTAATAGACACCAATTCCGAAACCGATGAGACTGCTTAAGATACCGACTGTCGAGAAGAACTTCATCGGCTTGTACATAATGAAGGATCTCGATATTACTGAAGCTGATCTCTTCATGTATTTCCACATGCTGGTGAAAAGTCTTGAAGGTCTCGTCTCCTTATTTGTCCTGATCGGAACGGACGTCATGGTCATCTTTTCTCTTCCGGCCTGAATGATAGTCTCGAGAGTATATGTATAGTCGTTAACGACGTTGAGCCTCAAAGCCGCTTCTCTGGAATAAGCTCTGAATCCGGACGGGGCATCAGGTATCTTGGTATTACTTGCTACTCGTACGACCCAGCTTCCGAGATGCTGGAACTTCTTCTTTGTCCATGAGAAATGTTCTGTCTTATCGATAGGACGCTCACCGATAACGATGTCTGCCTTTCCCTCAATGATAGGACGTACGATCGTCTCGATATCAGCACCGCAGTACTGGTTATCCGCATCCGTATTTACGATGATATCAGCGCCAAGATGGAGACAAGCATCAAGACCTGCCATAAATCCCTTGGCAAGACCTTTGTTGTGCTTAAAGTTTACAACGTAATTAAAGCCCAATTCCTTGGCTTTCTGAACCGTATTATCGGTACTTCCGTCGTTAATGATCAGATATTCGATCTCATCGATACCGTCGATATGTCTGGGAAGGTCATCCCAGGTTTCCTTAAGGGTCTGTTCCTCATTAAGGCAAGGTATCTGGATTATCAACTTCATCTAATCGGTATTCCTCCATCCGCTATATGTGGCTAAGTATAGAATAATTATATAATAAAATCAATTTACGAGCATATCGTATGTAACGCCGTACTTCTCAGCGATATCCTTCGCAAAGCTCATTCCTTCAGGCGGAGCAACCTCGACCTTGAAGGATCTGTTGGCACCTTCATTCTTGACTATGAGCGAAGCCGCTTTGACCTTGTAATCGCCTTCGTTACTCAACTTATCGGCATCGTATGCGAGTTTATGCATATGAGTATTGTAGATC
>CADCQX010000308.1 GCA_902803695.1 Oscillospiraceae bacterium | reverse complement strand
TTTCAGGGAAGGGTTTAGCAAAATAAAAAGCAGATTGCCTTCAGTGTGAACCTGCCTTTTATGATCCCAATATGTTTTGAGACATCCACTTTTTCGATAAGGAAGATCAGACTTCGTAATCGAAGCTGCTTCTGATCTTTACGAATGGCCTTACCTTAGTGGTGGCAACTTCAACGTGGAAAGGGTTGGACGAATAAGAGGTCAGCGCTTCCCTGCTCTCGAATAAGGAATCGAGCATCAGATTGCCGCTGGAACTATCCAATCCTTCAGTATTGACCTTGATCTCAACTATGCCCGGGACTTTTGATTTAAGACCCTCGAGGCCTTCCTTGATACCTGCTTTGATGGAGGCCTTCTCCTCATCGGAATATTCATCTTTCAAAGTCCAAATGATTACGTGTCTTACCATGGTCGATCTCCTTGGTTCTATTTTCTATCCATCATAACACAACCGGCAGATAATAATTCAGAGCAAACTAAAAGGGGCTTTCGACCCCTTTTATCTCCTATGCATATCTATTTCCTTATCCCAATGTGTTACTTCTTATGTCGTGTCCTTATTCCAAATTTACTCCTATTATCTATTCCCTTTTTCCATGTTACTTGTAGCTCATTCCAATTGTTTAGCAAGTTGTCCTTAATGCATAGGAAGGACTTCTCACAGAGAGGCAGTTAGTTAAACGTATATCTTATGTATCTATCTTTCTATGTATTTATATAACCTCGCAGGCTTTCCCTTCGCGACCATCGTCTTATTCAGATCGATAACCTTGCCTGTCGCCACATAGTCCCGAAGGAAGGTCTTACGGAAGTTCGGCAGATCCAACGTCCTGTTCTTGATGGTCTCATGGATCCTCTTCAGTTCCGAGATGGTGAATTCATTCTTATCCCTTAAAAGATTGAACGCATCATCTTCGTAATCTATCCTGTTCCGAAGCCTCGTGATCGCCATCTTGATTATCTCTTCATGATCGAAAGCCAAGTCTTCTTCAGTTATGGTCTCTTCATCATTCGAGAAGATTATTCCGTTAACGTCGTACTTGATCCTGAACAGTTTCGCATCCGAGGCGTCATCGCCTGCCTTGATGTCTAACTTATGTTTCGGTACCAGTGCCGTATATGCGACGGAGACTACTGTCGTTCTCGGGTCTCGATCCGGATTTCCGAAAGTATAGAGCTGCTTCAGATATACATTGTCAATGTTCGTCTCTGTCCGAAGCTCTCTCGCCGCCGCTTCATCGATGGACTCTTTCCCGGCATCCAGGAAGCCGCCCGGAATAGCCCAGTGATCTTTGTAGGGGAATCCTCCTCGTTTGATGAGGAGGATGTTAAGCTCATCAGAGGAATCCAAAGTGAGGATCACTATATCTGCTGTAACGGAAGGACGTTCGAATTGTGAGGCGTCGTAGGTTTTGAGGAAGTCCTTCTCAGCTTGGGTTGTACATTTGTATGCTTTCATCTGTAATCTCCTTTGGTAACTCTGACCATCTTTATTATGGTACTTTTTACCATTAATGTCAATAGGGTTTTGCAATATTTTTTATTTTTTCTCGAAAACGCCCGCCACCAGGGGATTTTAGTCCTGCATCATAGCCTCGTCGAATAGCACTTCGCCGCTGTTTGCATCGATTATCGCGGAATTCACAGCAAAATCATCTCCCCCGACATACTCGATATACCAAATCATCTTCGGCTCATCATCAGGTATAAAACGTATCTGCACTTCCGCATAGATAACTTGAGAACAATCTTCGAGCTTATCGATCGCATCCTGCTCAGTAAGTGTATAGTCAGTTGAGATATCGAGCGGAACATAGTAGTTTATAAAACCGTTCGTATTTCCCTCAAGATCGGTTAATACAGTGACCATACTTCCATAGACAAGGTACGAATCATAGTACTGCTTAAATATATACGTATAACCATAGTCATCTTTAAGTGCATAGTCGAAAACCAATTCATCGTATACCGACTCGCAGCCTATGAGATTATGTATACCGTATAACGCCAGCATAACCTCATCCGGGCACTCAGCCTTAAATTCATATATTGATCCGATAACTCTGGTCACATATCCTTCACCATTAACATATATATAAGTATCTTCAATAATATCGTTAAAAAAGTATAGCTGATCGACTTCATCAAGCACCCATACATCCTCAGGCTTCATGTCGTCCAACTCTGTCCTAATGACTCTAAGTTCAAAAGTCTTCTCTACTGACCCTTCATCATTTGTAATGGTCGCCGTCATATTAACCGTAGGAGAATAATTTTCCTGCCTGTGTACCGTTCCGTCATTTTCAATAACATCCTCGTTATCACTCTTCCAGGTAATAGTCGCATCTTTGATAACAGTTGGAAGTCCAATATCGCTTTTGACGAACATTTCCAATTCCCCTTCTTCAAAAACGATATTCGTCTCCCAATAAATATCCCATATGCTTGAATTAATATCAGTTATCTTCTTCGTCTTAGACTCACTGGTCTGCGTTTCTATAACCTCTGTCACATCATCAGAGTTTTCAGGACTCTCTATTACCTTCTCCGTGTCCAATGTTGATTCCGAAGAGGATTCATCTGCTGATCTTAATGAGCAGGAAGTAAGCACCATTGAACTTGATATAATTGCAAAACCTATTACTAATCCGATATTTCTATTTCTCATATAATGCACCCCATATATTTTCATTTTACTACTTTATATATAGAGAGCAGATAAGCGAGGGAGAACCCTCACTTATCCGCTCCAATCCGCTATTTGATTAATATCAATTAGAAAGCATCATTAACCAGATATCGATACATCGGGATCTATATAAGAACTCGAAATTGTATTTACGCTAGTAATTGACTTATCGCCGGAAAGTTTGAAAACAGTCCAATATCGTCCTTCTCCGGTAGTTGGAGCATAGAAGATGTATTTCGGATACAAAGCATTTCCAACATAAACACTTACCTTTGCTCCAGACAAAGATATCGAGCCGCTTCCTGCATAATGATGAACGTAGAAGAGATAAGAATCAGAAACATCATCCTTTATGATCGTGGTGGTTTCAGGACCATAACTGGTTGTATCGTCTCGATCTAACATCAAAGCCAATTTGTCATCAACATAGTATTCTCTGTGTCCATAGTAAATCCTATTCGAATAGGTATCAAATAAGAGATGAGAATCAAGATCACTCGGATTAGCACCCCATTCCAATACTATTCTTACGCTTCCCGTATTCATCCTTAAACTGACAGGAATGACATAATCCGAGATGGTATATCCACCGAAGACTAATATGTTCTTCGCAACACTTGCGTATCTATAGTCCTCTACAGGAATTGGTCTTTCATCAGACACTTCTACTGTATACTGACCTGAATACAGATTCTCCAGAGTAAAGAAACCTTCTTCATCCGTAGTTAATTCAGCGATTACTGTATTGTTATTTGATGTAGAAGTTAATGCTTTTCCGGAATTGTAAACCTTCAATTTCAATCCAGCTACACCTGTTCCGGTAGTTGCGTCAATAACCTGACCCGAAGCACTTCCTTGTCCGGAATAAATATTATTGATCAAGCATATAACGTCCAAAGCAGAGTTTAGCGAAGATCTTACTTCAATGAGTCTATTAACTGTCTGGAAGCCTTCTTTGGAAACAGTAAGATAATATGATCCAGGCTTTATGTCGCAGAAAGAGAATAATCCGTCATCAGTATATACCGGTGTACAATAGTCTGTCGAGTATCCGCTTCTTCTGATCTGGACCTTAACATCATACATAGGAGTATAGTAAACTGATCCTCCGTTATTATCCGGATTAGCTACAGGATTAGCAGCTACAACCTTACCAGTAACAGTTATTGATTTAGTTGGAGTATAAGTTTTTCCATTAAGTTCATACTTTACATTGACGTCATCGAAAGCTTGACTAATAACACTCTTCTGATAATCAGACAATCCCATAGTAACTGCTGCTTGTTCAAAGTGTTCCCTAACGTCAACAAATGTTGCATTAGTTGTGTAACCCATACGAAGTGTCTTCATTACAAGATCTGACAACAGTTCAAAACTAAAACCATTATTATACATCAAATAACATGCATGTGAAAGAATCGTACTGTGATCATGTGTCAGTTCTGTTTTGACCTGAGTAGAATAATCTGTATTTTTTATCAACTCGTAATCATCTGCGCAGCCAGACGAAGCTGGAGAAACAAGATTTCTTAGTACAGAACCATCAGGCATCCTGGCTATCCAACTGGAGTCTCTGGCAATAATCATTCCCATTACATCTGCATAACCTTCGTTAATAGCACCTGCAGGCAGTGTTAGATATGCATTATCATCACCTAATTGTGTAAGCATATCAACTATTCCATGAGTATACTCATGACCAACTATTTCCAGATTATAACCCCAGCTTTTCGCGCCATTTAACGGTCCACCAAAAACGAGCATATACTGATCAAGGAAATCATCATAATCATAGTACGCATTGCCGTCTGGCTCTGCATATTGATTAGGATTTTGATATCCAACATATACATATATCGGAGTATTAGAGTTGTATCTATTAAATGAATTTATGGAATAATTATTACTATAGAACGAATAACATGTATTAACATTCACATAAGCAGATACTGCAATTGTGCTCCATGATTTGTCCTTTGTAGCAACAGTAGCGTGACTCGGCAAGTCTGCATTTTGAGGATCCATAACGTAGACATAAATATGTCTTTGCGTATCTTTCATAACTATGTCATTATCTTCAACTGTAGCTACAAACATATGAGCATCACCGTTTTCATCAGTTCCCTGCTCATTTAAACCCTTATTGGTTTGTGCATTGTTTATCACTACTCCACTATTAGCATCAACAACAGCAAAGCATGATTTTCCATCAGTGTTATAGTAATAGATTTCCCAAACCAAAGTCTGTTCGTCACCGACTATGATTTTTTTAGTATAACTACGAACTTCACCTACACCACTGATCTTGCTGATTGCCGAATCAATACTAACAGTTTCTTCTGTACTTATATGAATCGGCTTGTAATAACTTATAAATCCGACAATATTACCATTCAGATCGGTAGAAAGAGTTATTAATGTTCCTGTAACAGGAACTGAATTATTAACCTGTGAGAAAACATACTCATAGCCATAAGCGTCTGAAGTAATATGATCTATGACTAGTTCATCATATACTGATTCGCAACCTATAAGTTTCTTTACTCCATATATAGCAAGTAATGCTTCCTCAGGAGAGTCAACTGTGATATCACAAATTGAGCCGATTACTCGAGAAAGATTTCCATCTTCATCAACATAGAAATATGTATCCTCGATAATGTCATTGTAAAAATATAATTCTTCTATATCTTCCATGACATAGATATTGTCAAGACTATAGTCTTCGTACATAGACTTGATAACTCTCAACTCGAATGTCTTCTCTAACGAGAATTCATTACAGGAGATCGTCGCTGTCAATGTAACTACTGGAGAACTGTCATAAGATCTATGAACGGTACCGTCGGATTCAATAACACTTGTGTTGTTGCTGCTCCAAACAACGGATACATCTTCAAAATCTGTTGGGAGAATGACGTTGTGCTTAACGCTCAAAGCTACATCGCCATACTGGTAGATAACGTCAAGGTCACCAAAAACTTTTGATACGAGTTCCTCGCTATTGTCAAACTCTTCGATAGTTGGCTCAAGAGTTGAAGAACTGAGTACAACATTGTACGGAACGGAATCTGCTTCTCCGTCTGTTCCGTTAAAGCCGAATGTTACTGTTGCACCACTTTCGATGTTTGCATCATAACCGAGATTCTTGATCACATAGTGACTGCCCTCGTGAGATACGATCTCTGCCTTCCAGATCTCTGTGATAGTTCTGTCGAAATCAAACTCAACGATCCAATCTTCGATAGTTGCATCGGAAGTATTGGTCAA
>CADCQX010000307.1 GCA_902803695.1 Oscillospiraceae bacterium | reverse complement strand
TTAAGGAAGAAGATCTTGCAAAGATGCTCGATCCTAAGCTTTATATAGGCAGATGCCCTGAGCAGGTTGAGACATTCCTTAACGAAGCGATCAGACCAATCCTTAAGGATCACGAGGACGATCTTAAAGTATCAGAAGTTGAACTTAACGTATGATATATTTTGACAACAGCGCAACAACCAAGCCGCTTGATGAAGTTGCAAGGCTTGTTTCTGAAGATCTTCAGAACGACGAACTGTGGGGTAACCCGGGTTCATTACATGAGCTTGGAACTTCAGCTTATAAGGCATATATAAAAGCAAAAGAGGACATAGCTTCCTGCTTCTCGATTCGGGAGCAGGAGCTTGTTTTTACGTCTTGCGCAACTGAAAGTGCAAATACTGCCATTAACGGCTATCTTAAAAGGAACAAGCGTAACGGCAGGACTATTATCTCTACAAAAACAGAGCATCGAGCAACATTATCAGTGCTCGAGAAACTGTCTGAAGAGGGATTTAATGTCGTATATATAAGTGTCGGCCCTGACGGCAAGCCTGATCTTGAAGAGTTATCTTCAGCGATCGATGGCGATACTGCTCTGCTGTGCTTTACTCATGTTAATAATGAGACAGGCGCGATCCTTCCGATCAAAGAGATAATCGATATTAGAAATACAAAGAACCGCAATACGGCTATATATATTGATTTCGTGCAATCTGCAGGAAAGCTCAAGATCGATCTTCGTGAACTCGGGATCGAGATGGCTTCTTTCTCAGCTCACAAATTCCACGGCCTTAAGGGTTCAGGACTTCTTTATGTCAAGAACGGAGTACGTATCGATCCGTTTATCCTTGGAGGCGGTCAGCAGAACGGAATGCGTTCAGGTACTGAGAGTCTTTATCTTTCAAGAAGTACGGCTTTGGCATTGAAGCTTTCCCAGAATGATATTGATGAACATCTTAAGTCTGTATCCGAGATCAACTTATATCTCAGGACTGAGCTTGTCAAAAGAAAGGCAACGATCCTTTCGCCTGAAGATGCTCTGCCGTACGTTTTGAACGTATCTTTTGAAGGATTTGAATCCGAGACTATGCTTCATTGCCTTGAAAGATATAATATATATGTCTCGACAATATCTGCATGCTCATCGAAAACAAAGAAGATCAGTTATGTTCTTGAGGCTATGGGTGTAGATCGTAAGCTGGCAACTAATGCAGTCAGACTCAGCTTTTCGAGATTTAATACAATGGATGAAGCTAAGATCTTTATCGAGAAGATCGATGAGATCTACGAACTTTTCGCATTAAGATAAGAGGTAACTATGAGTAATAATGTAATCCTTGCCCGCATGGGTGAAGTAACTCTCAAAGGACTTAACAGAGGAAATTTTGAGTCTAAGCTCAAGAATAATCTTAAGTACAGGCTTAAAAACTTCGGTAAGCTCAACATATATCAGAGCCAGAGCCGTATCTGGATCGAGCCGGTTGAAGGTGAGGAGAACCCGTATTTCAAGAATGAAGAGACAGCAACTGAGATACTTAATGCAGTTGTTCAGGTATTCGGTATCGTTTCTGCATCCCTGGCTAGAAAGTTCGAAGGCGGGATCGATGAGATCCGTCAAAATGCCGTTGAGTATATGAAGGAATATCTTAAGATATATCCTGATCATCATACATTGAAGGTTGATTCGAAGCGCGGAAACAAGCATTTTTCGATGACTTCACCAGAGATCTCAAATGAGATCGGCGGATACCTTCTTGAGAATTTTGATTGTCTGAAAGTTGACGTTAATAAGCCGGATTTCATTTTCAATGTCGAAGTCCGCGATTTCTGTTACGTATATGCAGGAAAAGTTATGGGCCACAGAGGTCTTCCTGTAGGAACTGCAGGTAAGGGAATGCTCCTTTTGTCAGGCGGTATCGATAGTCCGGTAGCAGGTTACATGATGGCCAGCCGAGGAATGATGCTCGAAGCAGTATATTTTCATTCTTTCCCATATACAAGCGACAGAGCTAAGGATAAGGTAGTTGATCTTGCCAAGATCGTATCAAGGTTTTCGGGCAGGATGAAGCTTCATGTAGTTAACTTCACCCAGATCCAGCTCGATATGTATAAGAACAGCCGTCAGGATATGCTCACGGTAACAATGAGAAGAGTAATGCTCCAGATCGCTGAGAGATTGGCATTACAGAACGGCTGCGGATGTCTTATTACAGGTGAGTCATTAGGTCAGGTAGCAAGTCAGACACTGGAAGCTATCCAGTTTACTAATGAAGTAGTTGATCTTCCTATCTTCAGACCTCTGATCGGTCTTGATAAGGAAGCTACATGTGAGATTAGTCGTAAGATCGGCGCTTTTGAGACTTCGATCCTTCCTTATGAGGATTGCTGCACTGTATTTGTTGCAAAGCATCCGAAGACACATCCTAACAGAGACGATATAATCGAAGCAGAGAAGGATCTTGATATAGCCAAGATGGTTGAAGACGGCGTAAACGGTATTGAGACAATAATCATATGAAAACAGGAAAACTTACAAATGAACAGCTTCAGGAACTAGTATTAAACAGGCTTCCTAATATATCTCCTTCAACTTTGGTAGGAGCCAGTATCGGTGCCGATTGTGCATGGCTTAATCTTGGCGATAAGATCCTTGTATCTTCGTCTGATCCTATTACAGCTGGCGGAAAACAGTCCGGTACTCTTGCTATTCATGTTTCCTGTAATGATATTGCTTCATGCGGAATAAGGCCATCCGGTATTCTTTTTGTAATCATTGCTCCACCTTCTGCGACAGAAGAGGACATTACTTCGATAGTCGACCAGGCATCTCTTGAAGCGAGCAAGCTTGGTGTTGATATTGTAGGCGGTCATACTGAGGTAAATGATACCGTTAAGGATTTTGTAGTTATTACTACTGCTTTCGGTATTATCGATAAGTCTCATCCTGTACCGATCGGTAAGGCTCAGCCTGGCGACAAGCTTATTCTTACGAAGACATGTGGTATCGAAGGAAGCTATATTGCTTCTAAAGAACACAGAGACAAGCTTTCAGGTAAGATCGATGACGAACTTATCGAAGAGGCAGCTTCTTATAATCAGCTCATTTCGGTAGTTCCTGAAGGCGAAGTCGCAGGCGGCATCATCAATAATGATTTTCGAAAAGACGAAAGAGGCTTTTATTATTCTGCAGTAAACCTCATGCATGACGTAACAGAAGGCGGCGTTTACGGTGCGTCCTATGAGATGGCGCATTTCTCCGGCATTGGTATTACCATCGATGAATCCATGATCCCGGTAAGCGATGCAACATCCAAGATATGCGAGACTCTGGGCCTTGATCCGTATAGGCTTATCTCGTCAGGATCGCTTCTCATGGCTACTCCTGAGGCCGATCGTGTTCTTCGAAAACTCAATGACAAAGGCATCAAAGCCAGCATAATAGGTGAATTTACCGAGAGCGGATTTAAGCTTAAGACCAAGGGCGAAGAGGTTATAGATCTCGAGCCTCCAATGGCTGATGAAATTTACAAACTT
>CADCQX010000306.1 GCA_902803695.1 Oscillospiraceae bacterium | reverse complement strand
TCCTCATCTGTCATACCGTTAAGGACAATGGCCATAAGAAGTGCTGATGTCTGGTAATCAGGGATCTCGCCGTTTGTAACGCCCTTAACAAAAAAGGCTATCTCATCGCCTGTTAATTCTTCGCTGTACCTTTTCTTGGCAATGATGTCACGCATATTCATATGGTTGGGGCTCCTTTTCGAAAAGTATATATGTATTTTATCAAACAAAATGATAAACTAATCATATTTGAAGCCCCCCGGAGGATTTTTTATGGACAGATATAAGGTTGCCATCATCGGTTGCGGCCGAGTAGCAGAAAAACACCTTAAAGCATACTCCAAGTTAAAGGACAGACTGGAACTCGTAAGCGTTTCTGATCTTGCAACTGATCATGCCAAGCAGCTTCTGGCTGAGCGCGGTTTTACAGGCGTTAAGATCTATTCTGACTATGAAGAGATGCTCAATACCGAAAAGGTTGATATCTGTGCTATTACCGTTCCTTCAGGACTTCACTATAAGATCGCAACTTTCTGCCTTAACAAAGGCATCCATATCCTTCTTGAAAAACCTATGACAATGTCCAACACACAGAGCAAGGAGCTCTATGAACTGGCACAGAAGGTTGATAAAAAGATCGCCATGGGACATATCTACCGTTATTTCCCTATCGTAGGTATCTTAAGAGAAGATCTGAAAAACGGCGAATTCGGAAAGATCACACACGGTACAATATGCGTACGTTGGGGTCATGGTCAGGACTACTATGATTCAGCTGCATGGAGAGGCACGTGGAAAAGCGACGGCGGTGCTCTCATGAACCAATCCATCCATGCCATAGACCTTCTCTTGTGGCTCATGGATTCCAAGGCTGTATCCGTTACATCTAAGATTGCCAGAAGACTTCGTAATATCGAAGCCGAAGATGTAGGCATGGCAGTTATGGAACTCGAATCAGGTGCTCTTGCTATGCTTGAAGGAACAACAGCTACTTTGCCAAGTGATAAAGAAGCGATGTTTTCCATCTTCTGCGAGAACGGTTCTGTTTCCCTTGGCCTTAAGAAAGGCAAACCATCTCTTAACATCAGAAACGGCAAAGGAAAGAGCCTTAATTTCAAATATATAAGAAAGCAGATATCCAAGGGAGGATTTAAGTCATTCTCCTATGCTCTTAACCCGCATACGGGAATCTACATGGATCTTGTAAATGCTATCGATAACAATACTCAGCCTATCGCTGACGCATACGCCGGATACTCCTCTGTAGATAATCTTTTGGGCATTTATAAGTCCGCAAAAGAGGGCCATTCCGTGGCACTTCCGCTCGATTCCGAATTCTGTTCTGAAGATATGATCGGTTTTTTCGAAAAAAATGAAAATAATGGTTGACAACCAAGGACTCTAAACATATAATTATCAACGTTGACGAAACAAAACGCACCTTTAGCTCAGATGGTAGAGCAACTGACTCTTAATCAGTGGGCCCCGGGTTCGAGTCCCTGAAGGTGCACCACCAAGGAGTGATCAATGATCACTCCTTTTTTATTCCCGTTTATTTCAAAGCATAAAAAAAGGCTGAACAATGTCAGCCTCATAAATTTACTAATCAAGTTATCAGTTATAGATAAACTCTTCTCCGTTCTTTCTGATGACAACTACGTTCTCACCCGGCTGCTCAAGAGCCTCTACATGTCCAACTACCTGAGCATCAATGTTGAAGGACTTAGCGATATCGATAATGCCCTGTGCAACACTCTCATCGCAATAGAATTCGATCCTGTGACCGCAGTTGAATACCTGGAACATTTCCTTCATCGGGATTTCACCTGACTCGTAGATAGCCTGGAAAAGCGGTGGGAACTCAAAGAGGTTATCCTTAACGATCCTGATGTTCTTACCGAAGTCGCGACACTTAGCCTGTCCGCCACCTGTACAGTGGATGATACCTGAGATGGAATCTCTATACTTCTCGAGAACAGGAACGATTACAGGAAGGAATGTACGTGTCGGAGCAAGGATAGCCTCACCAACAGTAACATCTGTGCCCGGAAGCTTATCGAGAAGACGGTACTTACCGCAATAAGCCTTGTCCTCAGGAATAGTATCGGAGTAAGACTCCTTAAAGTTCTGAGCGTAGTAATTGCAAAGGAGCATATGACGTGCAGCTGTAAGTCCGTTGGAAGACATACCTGAGTTATAAGAATCCTCATAAGTTGCCTGACCGAATGAAGCAAGACCTACGATAACGTGACCAGGCTTAATGTTTGCTGCGTTGATGACATCACTTCTCTTGATACGTGCAACGATAGTAGAGTCAACGATCATTGTACGAACGAGATCTCCAACGTCTGCTGTCTCACCGCCGCACATCTTGATACCTACACCGTAACTGTTGAGCTTCTCAACCATCTCGTTATAGCCCTCGATGACCTTGGCAATAGCCTTACCGTCAACAAGGTGAGCATTACGGCCGATAGTATTGGACAAAACAAGGTTCTCACAGCAACCTACGCAAGCGAGGTCATCTGTATTCATTACGAGAGAGTCCTGTGCAAGACCCTTGAACCAGTCGTAATTGCCTGTCTCTTTATACATGAGATAAGCAACGGAAGATTTTGTTCCTGCACCGTCAGCATGAATAGCTACGCAATAATCATCATCACCTGCAATATCTTCGATGAGTTTACAAAATGCGCCCGGTGCTACACCTTTGCTCTGATTGGCTACTGCCTTCTTTACATCATCCTTAGTTGGTGAAACACCTCTGCTCAAATAAGATTCTGCTGACATTTGTGACCTCCATAAATATAGAATTTTCAAAGCCAAGCCCGTAAGCCGGGTTCTGTTTGATGACAACCATCTATCTAATCCTGCCGTTACCGACAGACTTAAGCCGTCTCCTCAAGGCCTGCGGACAACAGTTGATGCCTTTCCACGACGTTGCTCCGGGTGGGGTTTACAAGGCCGATGTGTCTCCACACCGCCGGTGAGCTCTTACCTCGCCTTTTCATCCTTACCGAAAAATCGGCGGTTTTCTTTTCTGTTGCACTTTCCTTAAAGTTACCTTCACCGGGCGTTACCCGGCACCCTTGTCCTGTGGAGCCCGGACTT
>CADCQX010000305.1 GCA_902803695.1 Oscillospiraceae bacterium | reverse complement strand
CTCAAGAAGTGTAGTCAAAGCATTCTTTTTGTTTGATGAAATTCTTGCGAATATCTCTTCGAAGCCCTTTCCGAGATTATTCACCTCCTCAACAATGCTCTCACCTTGATAGTAGTTCAGACAACGATGAGCATGAGTTTTCATTCTGTAAAGTTCATCCTCCGTAGCACAATCGGCAAAATACTTCCCTTCAACAGCATTCAGACACCACTTTTTCACCATTTCAACCGAATACTTATACGTCAATTTCTTCTTGATGACCATCAGCATATTACAGGTAGCCCCTTCCTCGTATTTTGTCTCGACATATTTCAACCATTCTTTGATGAAATACGACTTTCCGCACCCCCATTCTCCCTTTATGAGGATACCATAGCTCGTTTCGACTGCACACTTCCAAGACCCAGCAACAAATCAAACAACCTGATTGGCAGTTGAGCATGTGTCGTGCCTTGATAAGCGATTTTAACGCTACGTTGAACGACATTATCCCACTCTACTTCAATAGTCGGTGTTGAAAACAGCCTCGCAATGTTCATAATAAATGTATAAGTAATAGTTACTATTACCGTTAATCATCACCACTGTCTTCCAAATAAGCGGTAGCCGCATCGCCTGATAAAAGTTTTTCCGTAACGAGGCAGGAATCTGAACAGATATAGACCAACACCGGAACTTACAGTTTCGTCTATGGCAAAGTTGCGCTTCAACGTCTCACAGTCCTTTATCATCTTTGCTCCAAGGAAATATGCGTCATTACCCATATTCCTTTCGTGGATTATCTCACACCACATAGGTATGTCTGGAACATATTCAATCTTCGCTCCCTTTAGTCTGTCTATATAATAATGGCTTCCATATCCATAGATGGTCTTTAATGAAGATGGATCACCATTCTCCACCACACTCACAAAATGATTCCGTGGGTAACGAATCTTCATCAAATACTTATGGTCTGTATAAAACTGCAAACCATCAGTGTAGTATATAAATGTCCCATCAAGCAACGACATCGTCCTCTGCTGTAAGTCCTCCACGAAATGAACGTTTAACGCATCGTCATTATCCAAATAACTTGTGATGACCTGCTTCCCTGATAAACGTTTCACAACTACCGTCCTAAAGACTTGCGAAAACTGATGACCATTTTCTGGTTCCACATATACAGGAATGAACTGAGGGCAGACTTGTTGGTATTCGGTTATTCTGTTTTTGAATCGTTCAGGTGTCGTGCTGTCAAATAGCACAATCCACTCAAAGTCTTTACATGTCTGATTGATGATGGACGGCAGACAATACTTTTCAAATAGAGAGAACCTATGCTCCAACCATTTCGTAGTCCTCACCTTATGTCCCTCCTTATCTTTGTTCCAAAGGAGGAGGTTAAAGCGAGTCAGGATAAAGTGCTGTAGAAACATCTGCCTTATACCGTAAGTGCCATCAGGCTCAAATCGTTCTTCTTCGTCGCCACAGGCTGGAAATACAGTGTATCAGTGTTATTCACTCCATAAGGGAAACGGAACACACCGAATTGAAAGGTATAGAGTGGCATACAGTCTTTCATTTCTTTATATATTTCCCTGAAACCTTCCTGAAGGTTGCCTATATACATGTGTACATAGTCATCTTTGATACCAGCACCACGCTTTCTTCCGAAATAGAATTGCCAGCGCGTATTATTACGTCCATCACCTTCTACTGTTGATGAGAACACATACTTATCCTTCCATTGACAGCCATAGATGCAACTACCGTGGATTGGAAAGATTTCTTTCACCTCGTATGTTTCAGGATTCATCAGGTAGATGTAATCATCTGTAAATGGGGCATCCGTAGCATAGAGCAATCCTTCTGGCATTGCATACACCACACATGCACGGTATTTCTGGGCATTATAAGCTACACGTTCCACTTTTTTAAAGTTATCAGTCACTTTCCAAATAGCAGAAGCTTCATCAAAATCGCCAGTGAATATCCACAAACATTTGCGATATGGGTCGGGTATTATATTGTGAACATGATTTATTGTTCCTTCTGGAAATGTATACACGATATCCCATTGGTCAACTCCTGTTCTGTGATAAACATTAACTGGTTTTTTCTTCATATTGCCGAGGTAACCACCGAAATATACCCCATCCTCTATTTTATCGATTTTTTTTACTGTAGTAAAAACAAGTGGCCTTATGCCCTCTCCACAATGAAAGCCACTTGACAAGACTCTTGTATTGATATTTAACTCATAAAGCATGCATCCTTTCG
>CADCQX010000304.1 GCA_902803695.1 Oscillospiraceae bacterium | reverse complement strand
TCTTCGTTCTTCAATCCGCCGACAATTGCAAGGATAAATGACGTAAGCCCCAATACGATGGAAACACCGAGCAGTATGAAGATCGCCGGAAAATTGAAATCGAAGGTCTTCAGACTGTTCATTAATCCCATTATGGGGACAAACACCAGTATCTGCATTGCGTAGAGAACTACCGCGGTCAGTATGAGAAGCAGTTTGCTTGCAAACATAAGCCGCGCCTTTTGTGTGTAAACGACCTTTGCGTTTACGATTCGCTGGTTTTCCATAATTTAATCCATCCTATCCCTTGAATGTGCCAATCACTTTGATTTGCAAACTAATTATATCACTATATCAAAAAAGAGGCTGCCCCGATTATGAGGCAGCCCCGTGGCACTTATTGAGTTTTCAGTGTTATGCCTGTTTCCTGGTAACGCCGTCTCCGTAGATCGTCTTCCAGTCGTTCTTCATGGATACAGGTACCCAGCCGTACTGCTTGCACATCTGCTGCATCTTGTCAGCTTTTTCCACATTACCGTTCTCGCGTACAGTATCGTCACAGCAAAGCATGAAAGCGAGGCTCTTATACTTGTTGTTCGTTGTAGCATATTCGCACATTGCGGCATCGCTTGAACTGTTTCCGAACGAGAGAACGGGCTGGATTCCGATCTCCTGCATGATAACGGATACCTTGTTCATGTTCAGGTTCTTGATGATGAAATTGCCGCCAAGAACAAGTTTGTCCTTATCGGTAAAAGTATAGTCGAGGCCGTCCTCGGAACCCTGGTTGCTTGCTACGAGAGTCTCGTCAGAACCGATGAGCTGATTTCTCGGAACATTAACCGCGCCCTTGCAGACACTTCTTACAATAAACCTGTCGGTACCGCTTACGATATAGACTTTGAATCCCTTCGCCTGAAGGTAATCAATGACCTGAAGCATCGGCTTGTAGAATGCCTGGCCGCGTGTCATGCCTTCATATCCGGGTTCAGGCTGGTTCTTGAAGTCATCGACGTATTTTTCGAACTCATCTACGGTCATTCCCGCGAAAGCCAATGCTACCGCCCTGCCGTGATCATTCATGGAGACTTCTGCTGACTTATCACCTGCAATATAAGCCTTGATATGCTCTGCAACAGACTTCTCGAAATATGAAGCCTTATCCTTGTATGTAGGATCCTCAAGGACCCTGTACATCAGAAGACAATGGTCAAAATAGAAAGGATCCGTCTCGCAAAGGATCGTGCCGTCCATGTCAAAGACAGCGATCCTGTCTTCAACCGGAATGAAATTCTCGCTTCCCTCTTTCGTGACATCTTCGACGTAAGATACGAGCGCGGCTTTGGAGACCGCATCATCAGTCCACAGATTAAGAGCTTTATCAGCATTCGCAGGTGCCGCCGTTTTTGCATTGAACAATACGCGCAGTATCGGCGGATCAACCTTCTTGATCCCCCAGATCAGGAGAGCGATCGCGACAAACAGTACTACCGTGATCACAAAACCCGATATGGCCTTCCAGTTTCTTATCCGCATTTCCTTCTTATCCATTTTCGCCTCCAAAGAGAATAGTAAGATTACATATCCATTTTATTCCTTCTCAAAAATGTATCTATCCAAAATAAGAAAACAATCCGTGTCATTTATGTTATTAAATACACAAAGGGCCACCCGAAGGCAGCCCTCTGTGTTACTCAATCTATCCCTTTTCGAAATAATTACTCTGCAACCAGCATGTTGTATGCTTCGATCTTTTTGATCCTTCTTGTCTGAAGGAGAGCAAGAGCAAATGTAACGACCGCAAGACCTACTCCGATAATGACCACACCTGCTACCGGGATACTGAAGTTGCACTTCACCAGGCCGAAGGAACGCATGAACGTCGACATGTAAGGATTTGCTCCGTAGTAAGACGCGATCGAGAAAACTATTATAGATGCGATTACCGGAGGCATGAAGCTCAATGCTGTCTGGAGCATGAGGCTTCCGGATGTGTAACCCAAAGCTTTGTAGATTCCGTAATCCTTACGCTTGTGGTAAACAAGTGCCTTGATGAGCATGTAAAGGATGAGTGCGATGACTACAACTGAGATAGAGCACATCAGGATGAGCATCGTTGCGGAGAT
>CADCQX010000303.1 GCA_902803695.1 Oscillospiraceae bacterium | reverse complement strand
TTGAAGGATGATGAAGCTGTCCTGGTCGTAGAGAGTTACTATAAGCTTGAGGTGTGGGCTGATTATAAGGTATATGCACATCCGTATCCGAATAATTCCGACACGATCGATTATGTTGTTTCGACTCATCCTGATATCAGGTATGTTGCTGCAAGAGGGATCGATGCCGATATCGGATACTTTGCATCCAAATATCCGGCCAGACCTGTAGGGGATTATTACATTTTCGATGTCCGCCGAGCTAAATAAGGAAGAAATATTGCACACGGTGTTATAATGTAGTCCGAACTGGGGGAAAACAATATGGGTTCAAATACAAAAGTTAAGGCATCGATAGGCCCGAGACTTCGAACACTGGGACTCGGATGCGCCTTACTCATAACATTTTTGATCACTACCGTTATTTGTGCGGGGATCTTCACTGCGATCCTCATCTTAAACGGTATCGAGGATACGTTTGTAAATTATTGGATATTTCCTGTTTCTGTTATCGTAATCGAAAACATCATATTCTGGACCGGTATCATAATGGTCTATATGTCATCAAGACAGCTTGGTGCAAAGGTAAGGATCGTAGGTATCCTTGTCGGTATGATACCTGTTTTGCATTTGATCGCTCTGGGTATCATTCTCTATATCTGCCTGAATGAGTACTTTTTCGAGACGAAGAAGATAAAGCTTGATGCTCAGCGCAAAGATGAACAGATCTGTAAGACCAAGTATCCGCTTTTTATGATCCACGGAATCTTTTTCAGAGACTTCAAGAGATTCAATTATTGGGGAAGGATCCCGGCTGAGCTTAAAAAGAACGGGGCGACGATCTACTACGGCAATCACGAGTCTGCCGAGACGGTGGCAAAAAGTGCAGAGAAGCTTGCTGAAAGATTAAGAGAAGTTATCAAGGAAAGCGGAGCGGAGAAAGTAAATATCATTGCTCACTCCAAGGGCGGACTTGATATGAAGTATGCGATCGCACATACGGATATTGCACAATATGTTGCTTCGATAACAACGATCAACACTCCTCACAGAGGATGTGAATTCGCTGAATACATTCTTAACAAGGCTCCGGAAAAGAGTAAGAATGCGGTAGCTGCCGCTTACAACGCAACGCTTAAGGGTCTTGGAGATAAGTCACCTGACTTTCTGGAAGCTGTCGCAGATCTTACGGCTTCAAGATGTAAGGAGATATCCGAGGATGCAGATCAGTTCGATTACAAGGCTCACGGTATCTATACCCAGAGCGTCGGATCCGGAATGCGTCATGCAATAAGTGGTGCTTTCCCTCTTAATATGAGCTTCCACCTGGTTAAGTATTTTGACGGTCCTAATGACGGACTTGTAGGAGAGCCTTCATTTAAGTGGGGTGAGAACTATCAGTTCCTTACCTGCCGCGGTCGAAGAGGTATATCCCACGGCGATATGATCGACCTTAACCGTGAGAATCTTTCGGGCTTTGATGTAAGAGAATTCTATGTTCAGCTCGTAAGTGATCTGAAGAACCGCGGATTGTAAAATATTTACGCATTTTATGAGAATTCCCCTAGGTGTATAATCTAAAGCCTGGGGGAATTATTTATGTGGTATGAATCATCTGTTTTTTATCAGATCTATCCGCTTGGTTTTTGCGGAGCTCCGTTCGAAAACGACGGAATACTTGAATCTAGGATCCTTAAAGTCATTGACTGGATCCCTCATCTCAAAAAACTCGGTATAAATGCGATATATTTTTCGCCTGTGTTTGAATCCGATACTCACGGTTACAACACCAGAGACTATGGCCTTATCGATAAGCGTCTCGGAACAAATGACGATTTCAAAAAAGTCGTCGAAGAACTTCATAAGAATGGCATCAAAGTCGTTTTGGACGGTGTTTTCAATCATGTGGGACGCGGCTTCTGGGCTTTCAGGGATGTTCAGGAAAAGAAGTGGGATTCTCCGTATAAGGATTGGTTTCACTTATCTTTTGAAGGCAATTCGAATTATAACGACGGTTTCTGGTATGAGGGCTGGGAAGGCAACTTCGACCTTGTTAAGCTGAATCTTCGTAACGAGGAAGTTATCAACCACCTGCTGGATAAGGTTAAATATTGGGTGGACTTTTTCGACATCGACGGATTGAGACTTGATGTCGCATATTGTCTGGACAGGGATTTTCTTAAAAGACTTCGCTGGTTTACGGGAGAACTTAAACCTGAGTTCCTCTTGTTGGGCGAGCTTTTGCACGGTGATTATAAGCAGTGGGTCAACGGCGAGATGCTCCATTCCTGCACGAATTATGCGTGTTACAAGGGACTTTTCAGTTCATTTAACTGCATGAATATGTTCGAGATAATCAACACTTTGATCCAGCAGTTCGGTCCTGAGAACTGGAGCTGGTTTAGAGGTCTTCATCTGATGAGCTTCGTGGATAATCACGACGTGACCAGGATCGCATCTAATCTTAATGATCAGAATCATCTGCCGCTCATCTATACTCTGGCATTCACTATGCCGGGATTCCCATGCGTTTATTATGGTTCGGAGTGGGGAGCAACAGGCAGGAAAGAAGAGGGAGATCCGTCATTGCGCTTAAGTTATGATGAGCCTTTGTGGAATGATCTTACAACTCATATTTCCAAGCTTGCTAAGATCAAGAAAGAGCACAGCGCTCTGAATTACGGTTCTTTCAGATCTGTTGTGCTTACAAATCATCAGTGCATTTTCGAGAGAAATGACGGTAATGAGCGTATACTTGTTGCGATCAATGCGGGTAACTACGAATATACTGCGCATTTTGATGCAGGCTGCGGTCAGGCACAGGAACTACTGACTGATACTATCCATGATTTCGGAGGCGGATCCGTCTTGAAACCATATTCCTGCGAGATCTGGAAGATGGAACACTGATATGAGATATGACCTCGTTATCTTTGACCTGGACGGTACCATATTGGACACTCTTGGCGAGCTTACGATCTCGTTTAATCATGCGCTCGTAAGATCCGGTATCGAGCCCGTGACAAAAGAAGTCATGAGATCGCGCGTTGGTAACGGTGCCAGAAATCTTGTTAAGAAAAGCATAGAAAGTCATCCTGAAGCAGACGAGGAAAAGATCCTTTCTGATTACAGGGCATACTATAACGAGCATTGCACAGAAAACACCGATCCTTTCCCGGGGATCCCCGAACTTTTTTCGGCCCTCAAAGCACATGGTATCAAGATAGCTGTTGCGACAAACAAGTCTGATGCTGCTGCTCGAAAACTCTGTGAGCACTGCTTTCCGGGTATAATAGATATGGTTCAGGGACATGTGGAAGGCCTTCCGCATAAACCTGATCCGACCATCATTTTAAACATGCTAAAGACTCTTGGCATAGATAACAAAAAGACTCTGATTGTAGGTGATTCGGAAGTTGACATTAAGACAGCGGAAAATGCAAAAACGGATCATATTAGTGTAGTATGGGGATATAAGGACAAAGATGTTCTTATCGAAAACAAAGCAAATAGAATTGTATACTCTGCCGGGGAACTTGAAAGAGCTATCTTAGGTGAATGACATGAAGCAGAAGATCAGGATCATAATTAATCTCATATTGGCAATAATAGTTGTTTTGGTCTGGGGATATATGTTCCTTGGTTCGGACAGTTTTCTCTCTTCATCGGGATTTACCAGTCTTAAGTATTTCACCGTGCTTTCCAATATCTTTGCCGGAGTAACCTCTGCTTTGTGGACAGCAATTGCTATAAAAGGCAAGGATACTAAGACCGCTGACATCCTTAAATTCGTCTCTACCGTAGCCGTAATGGTTACTTTTTCCGTGGTGGCTTTTTTCTTAAGACCGGTATATAAGGACTATCCGATGTATAGCGGAGCAAACCTCTGGTTTCATCTTCTGATCCCTCTTGCGGAACTATTGGAATTCGTTATATTCAACAAGACTAAGATCGGCATAAAGGAAAGACTTTTTGCGGGTATTCCAGCATTCATTTACGGATCAGTATATCTTCTTAATATCGCAATAAACGGTAAAGGGGAGTGGCCTGATACCAATGACTGGTATGGTTTTCTTAACTGGGGACTACCGGTCGGAATGGGGATATTTTTCGGTATAGTCCTGATATCGATCCTCTTAGGTCTTTTGATCGTCGTGATCCTTAAGATCAGGGATAAGATAACAGGAGCCTGATTTATTGTTATTTATATATTATTATTGTAAAATGATTTCGATATGGGGATCATGAGGTCCCGTTTGCAGAACTGAAGTTCTTACTATTTTGTATTTAAGTGTGCTATGGAGGCATGCATTCTTTCGTGGACGGAAGATTGCGTGTTTTTTGTTGGGGTAAAAATGGATCTGAAACAATTCTTTGAGAATAATCCTAAGGTAGCTCTTGCTTTTTCAGGAGGAGTTGATTCCGCGTATCTTCTTTACGCGGCAAAGAAATACGGAGCAACAGTTACTCCGTACTATGTAAGATCCGCTTTTCAACCTGAATTTGAATACAATGATGCCCTTAGATTATGTAGGGAACTGGGCACCGAAATGAGGACCATCAAGATAGATGTCTTAGCTGATCCGATAGTAGCAAGTAATCCTTCTGACCGTTGCTATTACTGTAAGAAACAGGTGTTCGGAAATATCTTGAAAGAGGCTTCAAAGGACGGTTACAAAGTAATTATCGACGGTACGAATGCATCAGACCGCGAAGATGACCGTCCGGGATTTAAAGCATTAAAGGAACTTGAAGTCAGATCTCCTCTAAGAGATTGCGGATTGACCAAAGACATGATAAGGGAGCTTTCAAAAGAAGCAGGACTTTTTACATGGGATAAACCTGCATATGCTTGTCTTGCGACAAGGATAAAAACAGGAGAAGAGATCACTAAGGAAAAGCTTGAAAAGACAGAAGTTTCAGAGGGTTTCCTGATGGATCTGGGATTTAGGGATCTCAGGGTCAGACAGTCCCATAATAATGCCAGATTAGAGATCAACGAAAAAGATATGGATCTTTATGAAAAGAACAAGGAACTGATAGTGGAAACCCTGAAAAAACACTATTCTAGTGTTGACCCTATTCCGGAGGTGAGAAGATGAATAGTGATATCAGAAAGATATTAGAGGATGTAAAAAACGGTAATGTCAGTATCGATGATGCGCTTCTGGCTATCAAGAAACAGCCGTTTGAAGATATAGGTTATGCTAAAGTCGATCTTCACAGAGCGATAAGACAGGGTGCTCCTGAGGTGGTATACGGAGCAGGTAAGACTCCTTCGCAGATAAAAGGCATCCTGGATACCATGATGAAGAATGATATCAAGACGATATTGATAACCCGCCTTGACAAAGATAAATACGAAGAAATATCGACAGATATCAATATAAAATACTATGAAGATGCCCGGATCGGCATAGTGGGTAAAATACCTGAGGCAGACGGCATCGGCAAGATAGTAGTAGCGACGGGAGGAACGTCTGATATTCCTGTTGCAGAGGAAGCGGCATTGACTGCGGAAGCTCACGGAAATATAGTTGTCCGTCTATATGATGTGGGCGTTGCCGGACTTCACAGACTCCTCTCAAATATGGATTCCATAATGGGTGCATCGGTAATAATCGCTGTAGCCGGAATGGAAGGAGCATTAGCTAGTGTAGTCGGCGGTCTTTCGGACTGTCCGGTGATCGCTGTTCCGACGAGTGTGGGGTACGGAGCTTCG
>CADCQX010000302.1 GCA_902803695.1 Oscillospiraceae bacterium | reverse complement strand
TGTCTTGAGCCTATGCCATGGATGCTCCCGGACGGACCTGATGCATACTTAAAACTCATCGAAGATATTGACAGAAAGCAGTTCGCAGTCCATATGGATTTTGTAAATATGATCAATTCTCCGAGAAGATTTTTATGTTCGTTGGAATTTATTGAAGAGTGTATGAGTAAACTCGGCCCGAGCATTAAGAGTACGCATATCAAGGACAGTAAGATGGACCTTACTGCTTACACAACTCATGTTGATGAATGTCCTCCGGGTGAAGGAATGCTGGATTATCCGGAAGTGCTGAAAGTTCTCAACAAGTATATCCCTGAGGATGGAGCGATCCTGCTTGAACATATGAATACTTTCGAAGAGTATGAAAAAGCTTATAAGTACGTTAAGGAAGCTGCCGTTAAGGCAGGTTTGGAGGTATAGGAAATGAACGAAGATTCGATTAAGATCGCCAGAGAATATCTGGATAGTCTGTTGGTAGAAAGCAGGATGATCGGTGCAGTTCATCCATCAACAAAGGTAAAGTTTCTGGGAGAAGAATTTAATACTCCGATAATGACTGCAGCCCTGAGTCACATCGATCTGGAGAACATGGCAATCGGAGCTAAGGAAATAGGTGCTTTAGTAAGCATCGGAATGGGTGATAACGATGAGATGAAGAAGGTACTTAACACAGGTGCCAAGGTCATGAAGATCATCAAGCCATATGCAGATAAGGATGAGATACTTTCCCGTCTTAAGTGCGCCGAAGAAAACGGTGCTTTCGCAGTCGGAATGGATGTCGAGCATTCAATCAATGTCAATGATCCTGAGGATTCCGTTGTAATGGGTCTTCAGATGAAACTCCCGACTATCGACGATCTTAAAGAATATATCGGATATACGAAACTTCCGTTCTTTATAAAAGGAGCTTTGAGTGTTCATGATGCAGTAGCAGCAAGAGATCTTGGCTGCAAGGGAATAATCCTTAGCCATCATAACGGTCTCATGAGATGCGCCGTGCCTCCTGTGATGCTGCTTCCTGATATCAGAGATGCAGTAGGTGATGATCTTATCGTTATAGCCGACGGTGGTTTTGAGACAGGATTTGACTGCTTCAAAGCATTGGCTCTGGGAGCGGATCTCGTATCTGTCGGCAAAAAACTCATGGAGCCTTTGAAGGAAAAGGGAGCAGAAGGCGTTTCTGAAGTCCTCTCGAAAATGACCAATGAACTGGCAGCGATGCTACTTCGTACATCATCCAAAGATCCGACGGATATCGATCCGAGTGTAATCTGGAGAATGTGATCATATAAAAACCAATAAGCGCCAAGGTATCTTCCTTGGTGCTTTTTGTTTTGCAGAGTGTTGACTCTGAGAATTATATTTGATAAAATATAATTGCATCAAATATAAACAGAGGAGATACAGTATGAAATACGATTATCATGAGGCAATGAAACTTTCCAATCAGCTTTGCTTTCCGCTATATGCAGCTTCCAGAAGTGTGGTAAGTCTTTATACTCCGTATCTTAAGGAACTGGATCTTACTTATACCCAGTACATTGTTTTTCTTGTGCTGTGGGAAAAAGACGGCATTACTGTGGGAGAGATGTGTAACAGATTGATGCTGGATAACGGTACGCTTTCTCCTCTGTTGAAGAAGATGCAGCAGGCAGGTTATATCAAGAGAACACGAAGTGAAGAAGATGACAGGATAGTCCTTATAACTCTCACTGATGAAGGAAGGGCATTGCAGGAAAAAGCGAAGGATGTTCCGAGGAATATAGCAGGATGTGTTGACCTATCTCCTGAGAAGGCGAAGATGCTCTATTCATTGCTATATGAACTCCTCGAAAACACTAAGAACAGAGAACAGAAATAATCAAAGGAGAAATGTAATTATGAAAACAGTTTATGATTTTATTATTAAAGACAGAAAAGGAAACGAAGTAAGTCTTTCACAGTATCAGGGTAATGTGCTCCTGATCGTAAATACGGCAACGGGATGTGGCTTTACACCTCAATATGAGCAGTTGGAAGCTATGTATAAAGAATTCAAGGATAAGGGTTTTGAGATCCTTGATTTTCCGTGTAACCAGTTTGCTAATCAGGCTCCGGGAAATGAAGAGCAGATCCATGAATTCTGTACGCTTAAGTTTGGAACAGAATTCCCGCAATTCAGAAAGATCGATGTTAATGGTGAAAATGCGGATCCGTTATTTGCATTTCTTGCAACAGAGAAGCCATTCGAAGGATTCGGACCAGGCTTTAAGAATGCAGCTTTAAAGAAATTTGCACACATGAATAATAAGGCTTTCGGGGATAAGACATATATCGGATGGAACTTTACGAAATTCCTCGTTGATAGAGAAGGAAATGTAGTTTCCAGATTTGAACCTACATATAGTATGGATGAGGTAAAAGCTGCGGTAGCAAAGGAATTGGATAAATAAGAACATCTTATTGTGCATTTTAATAGACTGTTCCGTCACATATGACACAGTTTAAAGTTGCAGACATGATAGAATACTACGGTTGATTAAAACTAAGGGGTCAAAACAGTGCTTGAACTAAAGAATATTTCGTTTGAAGTAGATGACGAACTGGGTCAGAAGGGTATTCTGAAAGATGTAAATCTTACGATCGATGCAGGTAAACTTACCGTAATCACAGGTCCTAACGGCGGTGGTAAATCTACGCTCGCAAGGATCATTGCAGGTGTCGAGAAGCCAACATCCGGAAAGATCTTTTATAAGGGTGAGGATATTACCGATATGTCCATAACCGATCGTGCCAGGATGGGCATCGGCTTTGCTTTTCAGCAGCCTGTAAAGTTCAAGGGTATTAGAGTTGTTGACCTCATAAGACTTGCAAAGGGCGAGAAGACATTGAGTTCCAAGGACGCATGCAAATATCTTGCGGCAGTAGGCCTTTGTGCAAAGGATTATATCAACCGTGAAGTAAACGGAAGCCTTTCAGGCGGTGAGCTGAAGCGAATCGAGATCGCTACGCTTATTGCAAAGCGTTCGGACCTTTCTGTTTTCGATGAGCCTGAGGCAGGAATCGATCTTTGGAGTTTCCAGAATCTTATCGAAGTTTTCGAGAGCATGAGAAAGCATATTGAAGGAAGCTCGATCATGATTATTTCCCACCAGGAAAGGATACTAAGGATCGCTGATGAGATCGTAATGGTAAAAGACGGAATAATCGCCGAAAAAGGCACTTGTGACGAGATACTTCCTAAACTTTCAGGAACTGATTCTGCAGTAAAGAGCTGCGGTATCGTTGATCTTTGGAAGGAGGGAAATAACTGATGGAGCTTACAGATATCCAGAAAAAAGTACTCGCTGAGGTAGCAGATCTTCATAAGACTCCTGTAGGTGCATTCAATATCCGAGCAAACGGAGAGTCAGTCGGACGTAATTCCACAGCCAACATTGAGATCATTCCTAAAAAGGATGTCAGCGGAATCGATATCAGGATAAAGCCGGGAACAAAGAACGAGAGCGTTCATATCCCTGTAGTTATCTCTCAGAGCGGACTTAAGGAGAGCGTTTATAACGACTTCTATATCGGTGAAGGTGCTGATGTCCTGATCGTTGCAGGATGTGGTATCGATAACTGCGGTTCTCAGGATTCTCAGCATGATGGTATCCACAGATTCTTTATCGAAAAGAATGCCCGTGTTAAGTATGTTGAGAAACACTACGGTTCAGGTGAGGGATCTGGTAAGAGGATCCTTAATCCTGTTACTGAAGTTTATATGGATGAAGGCAGTACCTGTGAGATGGAGATGGTCCAGATCAAGGGCGTAGATGATACTGTAAGAACAACCAAGGCTGAACTTAAAGCAGGTGCTAAGCTTCTTGTAGGTGAGAGGCTCATGACTCATGGTGATCAGAGAGCTATAAGTAATTACAACGTAGATATCAACGGAGAAGGCGGAGTTGCTGATGTTGTATCCCGTGCTGTTGCACGTGACCGTTCATATCAGGAGTTTAATGCGGTTATTGCAGGTAATGCTCCTTGCAGAGGTCATTCCGAATGTGATTCCATCATCATGGATGAAGGTATCATCTTAGCTGTTCCTGCACTTAAGGCTAATAACGTTGATGCGGAGATGTTCCATGAAGCAGCTATCGGTAAGATCGCAGGAGAACAGCTTACCAAGCTTATGACCCTTGGACTTACTGAGCAGGAAGCTGAAGAAGAGATCATTAACGGTTTCTTAAGATAAGAATGATGATTTTTATCGCAAAAAACATAACGGGGGCAACCCCGTTTTTTTGTTGGGTCAAAGTGTCAAAACTCCCAACGGATAGGGTGTTTTTGTCCTGAAGGGACATGTTTTGAAATCGTTCTAAAATCATTGTTGTTGATTGATTTGGGTTAAGGTTTTTTATATCATATCCTTATGATGAAGGAGGTAAAAACTATGCTCAAAAAACACGAATTACAAGCAACAGCATTGGCACTTGTTATGACTCTCCTTGGCGGAGGTGTAACCGTAATGGCCGGCGCTGGAGCTACCTCTTATCCAACTATCTCGGCAGGACAGACCATCGAGGTCACGGCCGGCGGGGAAGAAGATGAATCAGTAAAGGAGATATATACTTTTACTCCGGAAGAGACCGGAATATATTATCTGTACTCTGATTGCGATCAGGGCTACGCCTATGTGGAAAAGGTAGTGAAAGATGATAACGATAAGATTACCTACAAAGGAAAGGAATATATATATAATGACCCTGTGGTTGACGTGTATCTTGAGGATCCTGAAGACGATAATGATGACTCAGAATTCGGTGCGGATGACAATTATTACGGGTATAATTTCTTCCTGATTTCGAAATTCGAAAAGGGAGTGACATATTATCTCAAATTCGGGAACTATGCTGAAACACCTATGAAATATGAGGTTACTCTGGCTTCGGCTTTTGATATCGTATTTGCAGGGGAAACGGATCCGGTTGACTTTATCCTTGTTGATCCGGGGCAGGAATTCACGTTGTACGAAGAGTCCAACAAAGATGTAGTTCCTGATGATAATGACCTCATTTTTGATGATACATATTATACTGCTGACGTGGCAGGCATCCATTTCAAGGAAGGCGTTGAGAATAATACATGGATCAAATATAGTCTATTGTATTCCGAATTAAATCATTCTTATTATGATCTGCTGAAGACGTTAGGGTTCGAACCGGCGATCAAATACTATGATATCTTTGTTATGGGAGAGGCGGTCGACGGTACCCTCGAATCCGGACAGACCGTTCATATCGATAATGATTTTGTAGGAATCTCCATGATGGAAAAAGAGGATTATCCTGTTCCTCTTGAAGAAGATTCCAAATTTCAGCTGATCTATTCCTTTACTCCGGAGAATGACGGAAAAGTAAAGATCAGCATTACAAATGTTGAGGACGGACTTCCTGCAGCAGCTCTTTTCGGATCGGATTATTCCCTGATCGATAAGATAATCGGATATGATTCCGAGGAATTCCTGGAATATACGATCGAATTGTTGGTTGAAGCTCCTTACGGTGCAAGAGTAAATGATGATGAGCCGGTCGTAGAAGCAGCTGAGGAAGAGCTGGGTGTGGAAGCATCTGAGGATGCCATGGTCATGGAAGCATCTCTTGAAGGAGGCAAGGTATATTACGTAGCTATCCCTCTTTCAACTCCGGGATTATCTCTCCACAGTAAATTTGACGTAACTTTGGAATACGAAGAACAGGACAAGGAAGAGGAAAAGAACAACGAGGATAAAGAAGAAAACAAGGATACCAACAACGAAAACAATAACGATAAAGAAGGAAATAAGGATGCCAGCAACGAAAACAATAATGACGACAGCGGGTCTGATAAGGAAGTAAAAGATCCGGAGGCTTTCGTTAAGAGACTTTATGAGGAAGTATT
>CADCQX010000301.1 GCA_902803695.1 Oscillospiraceae bacterium | reverse complement strand
CATCTTCTCAAAATCCTTACGGCCGTATAGAAGAAATAAAGTCCCGTCTTTTACAAGATAAACATTAGACGTGTCTTCGCTTTCTTTGATCTCAAAGCCAAGCACATCCCTATAGAACCTGATCATAGCAGCCATATCTTCAACAAAAAATCCAAATCCGTCCAGATGCACAGTTTTTTCTCCTTTGTATGTTGTCCTGCTGATTATCCTATCTAAGGGATCATTATATCATGTGTGTAAAGAAGACTTGATTCTTAGCTTTACCTCATTCTTCAATCGCATATTTTAGGCTTCAGTTGTACCCAATCGGTTACAGGTGAAGCTTTTTTATCTTTTTTTCGAGTTTTTTTCTCGAAACACCCCGCAATTCAGGGGGTCAATGTCCAGTAGTAGTGAAGGGGTTAATATCCCGGTCCTCCTCAGGAGAAATTATTCTCAGTGGAAGCAAAAAGCCTGAGATCGCGCTCAGGCTTAGTTAACTTTATTCTTGAGTTTTTTACTCCCAGGCTTTGTCATATGCGAATCAGAATGTATTCTTTGTTAACCACTCAACAGCTTGTTCAACCTTGTCAGTTATGTCAATGCCTGCATCCATAATTACAGTTTGCTTATTCAAGCCCTTTGAAAAATCAACATGTTCAGCTTCGGCAAATGCATTCTTTAAATAATTATTGTCGTCTGAGAAGCCCGGATCAGGCTGGATCTGACAAATACTGTATGCCTGAAGAATAGCTGTAACCGGAACTCCATGATATAACAAGCCCTTGTATCCGTTGATCTCACTTTGCTTGATCGGGGCGCTTTCACGATAGATTTCCATAGCTTTGGATAATGCCTCTTTTTCTTCTTCAGTGAAGGGAATGGCTTCGTTGCTGGTCTTCGTGTTATCCAATACCTGCTCGAGTGTGCTCATTCCTGATAAGACTGCTATAACATCTTCCTTCTCAAGACAGAACCTCAACGACCAGGATGCAATACTCCAATCAGGATGAACTGCCTTAAGGATCTCTTCTGCCTCTTTCGGCAACTTAGCGAGTCCACCGCCTTTTACAGCTTCCATTATAATCACCTTACGGTTATGCTTGCGGATAACATCATAGCAGGGGCCGGCTTGTACCAGTTCACTATCCCAATCTATCGGATTAAGTGCTATCTGGACGAATTCAATTTCCGGATGTTCGGTAAGAACCCGATCCAATAAAGCAGCTGATGAATGGAATGATATACCGAGATGACGTATCTTTCCGTCCTCTTTCCACTTTTTTGCATGGTCGAACAGATGAGTAGTCTTTACGATACCGCCATTACCGTCATAGCCATCGTAATATACGGTCTGAATATTGTGAATAAGATAGTAGTCAATGTAATCAACGCCAAGATTGTTCAGCTGACTTTGGAAAACACCGTCAATCTCTTCTTCCGGTACAAGGTTGAAAGTAGGAAACTTTGTAGCTACCGTAAAACTGTCTCGAGGATGACGCTCCACTAAGGCTTTTCTTGTAGCTTCTTCACTCTTGCCATTATGATATACAAAGCTGGTATCAAAATATGTGTATCCTGCTTCAAGAAAAGCATCTACCATTGCATTAAGCTTTTCATAATCAAAATCCGTAGGTCCTGATATAACAGGTAATCTCATCATGCCGAATCCTAAGTTTTTCATAGTTTGCAGGGTCCTTTCTATAAAAGTAATACAGGTTATGCTAATAGAGTAGCCAAGATAGGGTAATCCTGACTACTCTTTAATTATACAACTGATGGTTAGTTTTAACTTACTCAAGGTTGGTAATCATGTTATTTCTCTGTCGGTTTTATTCAGGATTTATTATTCTATCCTCTCCACAACGCTCAATTGAGCTTCATTCTTCAGATGAATTCTGTAACAATGCAAACTTATCTTCAGTTAATATTTTTCCGAGCTCATTCATGGCCTTGTCATATTCATTCACATAGTTCGAAAATGTATCTGTCTTCTGCAATTTGAATCCCAGTGAAATATACAATAAGATTGCTTTCCAGCTCCACGGTTGGGTGTGGATATAGACAGGAAAACCACTCCGCCCTGCATATATGTTCATCACGGAAACACTAAGAGCCCTTCCAAGACCGATCCTCTGATACCGTTCATCAACCACCAGCCAATGAAGAGAAGAAACAATATCTGATCCGCGCTTATCCTGCCACGCAATACAAGAACCAACTACAGTAT
>CADCQX010000300.1 GCA_902803695.1 Oscillospiraceae bacterium | reverse complement strand
GCACCTCGTAAGATAATCGGATTCCTTCTTAAGAGTCTGATCTGTGTAGTTGCAATGGTTTTGGTATTGATCATTTTGAATTCCTTCATGCCAACCGGCAACAGAAAGATATTACAACTTGTAATACTTGCTGCTAAAGGTGTCATTGCTATCGTTGTGTACTTTGCTTCCGCTTGTCTTATCAGAATGGAAGAAGCGCTTTATTGGATCAAGAAAGTCCTTTCAAGATTTGTTAAAAGCGTCGACTGATCATTTTATCTTGCGTATAGGAATCCATTTTGTACAAAGATAATTAGGGTCGTTATAGTAATCACCATCGTAGTACATTTCAAATTCGCATTTGCCGTCTACAACGTATTCTGTGTTTGTTTTTACCCAATGATCCCATATTTGTGGCATAAGATCTTCCATCGCATCAGGAAGTTTCCCGATACAGCTGAATACAGCCCAGGTTCCTCCTGGTATCTCGTAAATGACCATTCCTTCAGGAACATTGCCACCCTGATATGGACCTCCGAAGATATAGTTGTATGGCTTGTCTGTCGGATATTCTGTTATTCCGCATGAGTTCATCTTATTATCAAAGATCGCTCTTTCAATATCGTTTTCCGGCTTTTGAAGACCTGATAAAATATGAAAATATCTGTTATTGAACTCTCTCCATCTTTCTGCTATCAAATGACAGTTATCCATTGTGTATGTATCTTTATAGCCGATGACTTTAAACGGCTCTCTTTCAACGATCTCGACTTCAAGATTATCTCCGCCCTGAATGACAAGAGAGACTTTGATAGGAAGAAATGATTTTGGTGTCTTTTCCTGTTTCCTTATCTCTGAAGGATTTGCATCATGAAATCTGGTGAAAGCTTTGGTAAAACTTGCTGGTGTATCATAACCGTATTTGAAAGCGATGTCTGTAATCTTATCGTCGGTTCTGATAAGGTCTATGGCAGCCTGGTACAGTCTTCTGTTTCTGATGTATTCTGTGACACTGAATCCCGTAATGATCTGAAATCCCTGTTGAAGATAACTTGGTGAAATGAAAGCAGATTTAGCAACTTCGGTTATTCCTTCCACAGAAAGAAGATTATCCTCGATATATTGTACAGATGCCTTAACGGTCGAGATCCATTCCATTTATCTGCTCTCCTTATTGATATATAATGATTATATAAAAACTATACTTATCGAAAAGGGGAAATGTTCTATGGAAAAGTACGAAGAACTTAATTCAATTATCAATGAATCTCAGCACATCGTATTTTTTGGCGGTGCCGGTGTTTCGACAGAAAGCGGAATTCCTGATTTCAGATCCAAAGACGGTCTTTACAATAAACGTGACGTTGAATTTGATGCATATTCCCCTGAATATCTGTTAAGTGCTTATTGTCTTGAAGATGAGCCGAAAGTGTTTTTCGAGTTTTACAGGCAAAAACTCAACGTAGACGGTATTGAACCGAATGCTGCTCATAAGAAGCTTGCAAAGATGGAGGAAGCAGGGAAACTGGATGGTGTTATCACACAGAATATTGATGGTCTTCATCAAAAAGCTGGAAGCAAGAATGTCCAGGAAGTACATGGTTCAACTCTTCGTAATTACTGCAGCAGATGTCATAAGAAGTATCCGGCTGATTATATATTCAAATGCGAAGATCCGATTCCAAAGTGCAAGATATGCGGAGGAGTTATAAGACCTGACGTTACTTTGTATGGAGAGGGATTGCCACAGGAAGCTTGGAGAAACTCAGTAAAACTTGTCGATAAAGCCGATTGCCTTATTGTTGGTGGAACGTCGCTGGTCGTGAATCCGGCTGCATCTCTTGCCATGGGATTTAGAGGGAAGAACCTCATCATTATCAACAAACAGACAACTCCGGCAGATAGACTCGCGACCTTGGTATTCCATGAGAGCATTTCAGAGGTTTTAAGCAAGATAGAGCTTTGATCATTCGAAAACGTTTGCTTTTTTCGGAATATTAGGCCAATTGTCCCATTAATGAAACATAAATAGTATATCATTATAGAAAAAACGAATAATGTTCGCTTTTTGTTGTTGACAAAAAAGTATTAAACTACTAGAATCAAAACATAGGCGTGAACAAACGTTCGTAATATGGAGGTCAATTATATGGCTAAGAAGAATTCAGGCAAGGCAAGCGTAACTCAGGTGGCAGCAGATAATCATGAAGAGAGGAAGAAAGCTCTTGATGCTGCTATGGCTCAGATCGAGAAACAGTGCGGTCAGGGAGCAGTAATGCGTTTGGGAGATAGAGGCGTTCAGGAGATAGAAACTATTCCGACTGGTGCTCTTACATTAGATGTTGCTTTGGGAGTTGGCGGTGTTCCTCGCGGACGTATCATTGAGATCTTCGGACCTGAATCTTCAGGTAAAACAACGGTTGCTTTACATGTAGTAGCTGAGGCACAGAAGAATGGCGGAACTTGTGCATTTATTGATGCCGAGCATGCTCTTGATCCTGTATATGCAGGTAAGAT
>CADCQX010000299.1 GCA_902803695.1 Oscillospiraceae bacterium | reverse complement strand
TGCTAATCTCAACAGGAAATTTGCAGAACTTGATCTTAATGATTATCTGACTGAATTTACAGACAGAAGCAGTTCCTGTGTTGTATCTTATCCGACAGAAGAGGAAGCGGACAAGATCTTCAGATCGATGCATAAGAATACCGATGAATCCAGAAACATCAACTGTTCTGCGTGCGGGTATGAGTCATGCAGAGAGATGATGATCGCCATTCACAACGGATTTAACACCCGTCATAACTGCGTATTCAGCGAAAAAGAAGAAGGTGCATATCTTACAAGGATGTCGTTCAGCGACCAGCTGACAGGTGTCATGAACCGTAATGCATATGAGAGGAATCTGAGTTCTTTATTTGTAGAAGGAAAACCGGTAGCGATAATTGCAGTTGATGTAAACGGGCTTAAGGAAGCAAATGACAAAAAAGGTCATGCCGCCGGCGATCGTCTGATAATTGAGACTGCACATGCTCTGGCAAATGAATTCGGTAATGAGAGGGTTTTCAGGACCGGTGGTGATGAGTTCCTTGTTGTGCTTCAGGATTACAGTGAACAGGAAGTCAATGATGATATCAATCTCGTTAAGAACTATCTTGATAATGAGAATGTCAGTTCTTCAATAGGATATGCTTTTACCGCTGCATTAGATTGCGATGTTGTCGAGCTTATTAATCACGCTGATCAGAAGATGTATGAGGAAAAGGAACACTATTACGAACAGACCGGAAAGAAGCGCAGGACCTGATCTCCCGTGTGATTCTCAGACAGGCGCTGTAACTTTTACACAAAAGATACAATTTTCTTTGTCATTTAGCCTATAATAATAAGAGGTTCAAATCTGAACTTATGCTATTTACAGGGAGGCTTTTAATGGCACTGGAATCACTGTTTAAAGGGGTAGATCCCAAGGAATACTATATCGGTAAAGTAACACAGGTATACAGAAGTAACTGTGTAGCGCAGATAGAGAATATCTCGCTTATGTCTGACCGGTCAAAATTCAGCAAGTCTTTTCTTCCTAATACGATCAATTATTTTGTAATCATCGATTCTGTGGTCGGATTGTTTTTAGGAGAAGTATTTGAGAATAAGGCTTCGAGAAAGAATATTTTTGAGATTTCTTCCGGCGACGTTGACGTAAAATCAAATGACTATCAGGAAATCTGCATCGACACCATTTCACTGATGCCTACAGATTCTGACAGGTTCCAGCTTGCCGGTTTTAATACCTTAGGTATTACGGATAAGGTTTATCTTGCAACAGATGATGTTTATAAGCTGTTCCTTAAATCGTTGGAATTCACAGGTGTGAATGAAGAACCACTTCCTCCTTTTGCTACTTATCTTAATAAGTCACAGGCAGAGGTATCATTGAAGCCCAGCACGCTTTTTAACCGTCACCTTATGTGCATCGGTGCTACTAACAGCGGTAAGTCCACAACAGCTCTTGCAATCCTTGATAAGGTTGTTTCGACTAAGCGTAAGGCCCTTATCATCGATCCTACCGGCGAGTACAGAAATGCTTTCTCAAATGATGAGATCACAAAGCTTACTTTGGGTGTGGATACAACAGTATCTCCCGGTAAGATCTCCATGGAGCAGTGGGAGAAACTTTTCGAGACTGAGAACAGCAGCCAGGGCGCAGTACTCTCTGAAGCCATCACATCACTGCGTTACATGAGGAAGATCGGAAGTGAAACTTACTATCAGAAGGTAGGTGAAGATATCGAGAATACTCAGGAGAATATTGCATCCGTAGGTAAGGATGACACGGATTTTAATATTGAGCTCCTTCCTGAACAGATCCAGGCTGAGTCTGTATGCGAGCCTGAGAGAGATAATAACTTCAACTTCAAATACCGTTATGATACTTTGAAGGCCAACCTGAATGCTTCTTTGGTCCAGAAGATACAGTATCAGATGACAAATACAAGATTCCTGTCATTCTTCTCGAATGACCCCGGAATGTATAACCTGTTGGATGTTATTGAAGAATTCGTACATCTTCCTGACGAGAGTCTCTATATTGACACATCACAACTCGGTGCTTCTGAAGGTATCGGCGGTATGATCATTGACCTCGTAAGTACATTCGTAATGTCCAGAGACAATATCTGCCCGTTCGTATTCTTCATTGATGAGGTTCACAGATATGCTAAGTCCAGATATTCTGATAAGGATTATCACGGCGGACTTACACTCCTCGCAAGAGAGGGACGTAAGAAGGGTATCTTCCTTTACCTCACAACCCAGAACCCGAAGGATGTATCTCCGATCCTCTTTGGTCAGATCGGTACGATGCTCATTCACAGACTCATGCTTAACGATGAGATCCATGCAGTAGAGAGCCATCTTGATGATTATGCGATCAAGCACGTCAGAAAGCTCAACCAGGGTGAAGTTATCCTTACGAGTGTTAACCTCCTGCATAACATGTTCATCCATGTTAACAAGAGCCCAAGAACACAGTATAACGATACACCTCAACTCTAAGATACTTGAAACCATGATCGAAAAAGCCTCCCTCACATATGTGACCGAGGCTTTTTAACTAAAAAGGAGAAACAAGAGGAGATCTGCAAATGATCAAAGCTGATTCATTAACAATGATCTACGGTAACGGTCACAAGGCGACTGATGATATCTCATTTAATATCAAGGCCGGTGAGATCGTCGGATTTGCAGGCCCGAATGGAGCAGGTAAGACCACGGTGATCAAGATGCTTACGGGCATCCTCAAACCTACAGAGGGAAGCGTTGTGATCAACGGTTTCGATATAAATAAAGATCCGATAAAGGCAAAGATGTCTTTTGCTTACATCGCTGATAATCCGGATATACTGATCCAGTTAACGGGACTTGAGTATCTGAACTTTATCGCTGATATGTATGCGGTTCCAAAAGATGTCAGAGAAGATAAGATAAAAACCCTGTCTGAACGTTTTGGAATGAATGATGTGCTGAATACCCAGATGCGTGAATACTCTCATGGCATGAGACAGAAACTGATGGTTATTTCCGCACTCATTCATAACCCTCCTGCATGGATCCTGGACGAACCCATGACGGGTCTGGATCCGTCAGCTGCTTTTGAATTGAAGCAGATGATGCGTGAGCACGCAAAAGCCGGTAATGCGGTATTATTCTCGACACACGTTTTGGAAGTCGCTGAGCAGCTGGGCGACAGGATCATCATCGTCAACAAGGGAAAGATAGTGATCGAAGGAACTCTCGAGTTCTT
>CADCQX010000298.1 GCA_902803695.1 Oscillospiraceae bacterium | reverse complement strand
GAACGCGATTCGACGGCATTGTCGATGCCGCTGATCATACAGTCACGAGGGATCTGGTAACCGCGCTGAACGAGTTCGTTACAAAGAGCTATCGCCTCATAGTCATTAGAACATATGATAGCTTCCGGCAGCGTGCCGTCTTTCTTGATGAAGAAATCGGCCATCTCCGGACCCTGTGTGATCCAGTAGTTGCCGTGGAAGATCTTTTTCTCGGAAATCGTGAGGCCAGCCTCTTCCATCGCCTGTTCAAATCCTTCGCGTCTCTCGTAAGAATCTTCGAGTTCATCCATGCCGGTGACGAAACCTATGTCACCCTTCTCACACTTGGCAATAACGTGCTTTGCAACTTCATACATGAGCGCAGTGTTGTCCGGAATGATGTTATGGAAACCCTGTATGGATGCGCGGATCGAGACAACCGGAGGCGCTTCCATGTCGGCCAGCAGTTCCTCAACCAGATCCTTACCCATGTTCTCATGAATAAGTGTGTCGTAGCAGATGATGACACCGTCGTAATCATGAACGTCCGGAAGCGACAAAATGCTCTTAAAACCGTTAACGTGGAGAGGGTTGCTCGATGTGACCGAGCAAATGCCAAAGATGTCTACGCGGTGGCCTTTCTCGCGGGCGTAATAATCAAGATGCTCTGTGATGGACAGGGCAAAGTCACGATACATGTCTCCGATGAATGCACAGATCTTCATAATTTATTATACTAACCCCCTGCCCTAAAATGCAAAATTATCTTACAGAACCCCTGGCAGCCTTCTCCTTGTACAGAAGTTCGTCCGCCTTTGCGAGTGCTTCCTGGAAACTTGCGACATCTCCAAAATATCCTGCGTAACCGATGCTGGCCGTTAGTTCATACTCACTTCCTGCTTCGGTGTTAAGACGGACCATTGTCTCCCTGATATCATTACACAAGTTCTTAACGAGTTCCACATTCTCTGTCTTGGCAATAATGATGAACTCATCACCGCCGTATCTGGCAATGAATGTTTTCACTGGGATGCCGGCACACGAGATCTTCAGCGCATTAGCCGCCCTTATTAACGCAAAGTCACCTTCAACGTGACCGTACTGGTCGTTGATCTGCTTGAACTTATTAAGGTCGATCATGAGGACATAACGGTCCGGCTTATCCGGGAGCTGTTTAGGAACATCAGCCGCAATATATTTCTTTAATTGGGTCCTGTTGTTGAGTTTTGTGAGCTCATCAATAGATACCTGGTCATTCAACGAAATGATGTAGAAGTAAAGCATCATTATCGCGCATCCGAAGCAGAACATCGGCGCATGAACCCACAGTATCTGTACCACTCCGAAGACAGAAAGGATCACGGGGTAAACCGCACCGGCAAGATACGTTGATCTGACCGGGAAGTTTTCCTTTCGAAAGGCTCTGATAAAAGATCTCACAGCACTTATGATAATATAGAAAATCGGTACACTTAAGAAAATAATATAATATGCCGGCGTGAGTGAACGGTCTTCTGTCAGCATGGTCTGCGGGAAGAACACGAACAGCACGATCATTACGACCGTCGAGAGCATCACGGGTGACAGAACACAGAGTCTTCTCTTAAATCTCTTTATATATTCTTCGCCTTGAGAGAACTCGACATAAACGAACCAAAAGCCAGTGATCGTACTCAACAATATCGCGTTCAGGATATTTACAGTTGTTACGACAAAATAGATCTTCGGCAGATACCCGCCGAGGATCAGTACCCAACAGATGTCGCTTAAGAAATACATAATGTGGGCAATAATTATATTAATAAAAATAATCTGTTTTGACTGCCGGCCTACGGAGCCCACTTCTCTAAGGAACATCATCAAAAACAGGATGATGCTTACAACATTTGCCTCTACATAAAACCACGTATAATCCAGTACCATAACAGGATTATAGCTTCTATACCAGATTCATGTGTTATTGCAAAGTTAATAAATAAAGAATAATTATGAATTCCCGGAATTTCTGCGTCTGCTCACAGTCGCCATGTAACTGATCTCTATCAACCCGAAAACCTTCTCTTCCGGCACTGTCCCGTCCAGCAGCACGGTTATCCAGTGACGCTTGTTCATGTGATAAGAAGGCATGATCCCCTTCTCGTGGCACAGCGCGTCATGAAGCACCGGATCATCGATCTTGAGATTCATGCAGTCGACCGGTCTGTCACCTGCCAGCCCAAGCCTGTCACGCCCAACCTTCATGATGAGTGCAAACCATTTACGGTTATCCTTGTGGCGGAAAACACCTGAAATCTGATCCCCCTCCCAAGGGAAATCAGGGTCAACACCATACTGCTCCTTAATGTGATCGATAACGCTCTGTCTTGACATATTTATATTTCTAATAAAATCAATTTATTTACAACATAATTATAGCATGCACCTTCTAAACTTATGCGGACATTTATGAATATAAGCGGACAAGCGTGCGCAAAGGACGCCTTCTTCAGACGTCCTTCGCACAATCAAATATATGGGGAAAGAAATGAGGGTAAACTAGTTTTTGGAAGCCTCCATCGTGCTTCTTATCCTGCAGATCACCTCTGAACGGGTAAGAAATCTTCCCGACTCATTATCCAGATCAGAGTTTGGTGTCAGACCCATGCCGGCATAACCTAAACTGATATCCGGCCTGACACCAAATTTGCATGCAAGGAGCTGCCCGATGAATGTGGCGTATCCGGTGTTGGATCCTCTGATTTGGCCGGATAAAATTCCTAAATTAGAAACTTCTTTTGAGGATTGAACAACATCTGCAAAATCATTTACGTTATCACATAAAACTGACATGTTTGTATCTTGTTCACTGATCCCCGAAACGCCTTTATTCATTGGGTTTGATCTCCTTCAAGTTGTGTTTGTGTTTGTTTGATGGCATCAGTATCGCATTCAAAAACCCTATCGAATATATTCAATATTCTCAGGATCTGTTGATTAATCAACAGATGAAAATCGTTGTGTTGATTAACTTATAATTTTTTATTCACAG
>CADCQX010000297.1 GCA_902803695.1 Oscillospiraceae bacterium | reverse complement strand
TCGGATTTACGGCAAGTCGGAATGACCTTAAGGTATCTCCCTGAGCCTCAAAGTACTGAGTATACTCGGCTCCCGAAAAAAGCTGAGTGAACTTATAATTGTCGTTAGCATAGTTGAAGTATACTTTGTTGCTCGAAAAACAATCAAAGAATGCTATAAATATCGCAATAAAAGAAAGTGCGACAACTATCTGATATATATATTTCTTACGTAACACGCTATCTAACTTCTTGATAAAGCCTATTACGTCTAAAATCAACTTTTTAATTTTTTCCATCATACATCCTTCAAATAAAATCCTCTTGTAGATTATACAACAAAAGATTTTTTTGAACATATTTATTATAATATTAAAAGGCTCCGGAATCATCCGAAGCCTTTAAACTATTTATCTATAGTCATTTAGGAACTCTCATCGCCCTCACGGAATTAAGTATCGCTATTACCAAAACCCCGACATCACCGAACACGGCAAATCTCATTCCGACTATTCCCAATGCGCCAAGGATCATTATCCCTATCTTAACAACAAGCGAGAAGATAATGTTCTGCTTAACTATCCTTAAGGTCTTTTTCGAGATCTTTACAGCAACAGGGATCTTATTGAGAGAATCATCCATCAGGACTACATCGGAGGCTTCAATGGCCGCATCTGAACCGAGCGCACCCATTGCTATGCCGATATCCGCCCTGGTAAGGACCGGTGCATCATTGATACCATCACCTACGAAGGCTACAGTATTGTTTTCACTCATAATGCTCTCAAGCGAAGAGACCTTCTGATCCGGTAAAAGTCCGGCCCTATAGTCGTCTATACCGACATCAGAAGCTACTTTCGAAGCGACCTTTTCATTATCGCCTGTAAGCATGACCGTCTTTTTGATACCGCTATCCTTGATCTTTGCTATAGCTTCCTTGGAATCATCCTTAATCTCGTCATTGATGATTATATGGCCGAGATATTCACCTTCCAAAGCCACATGAACGGCAGTTCCCGGAAGATGGCACTCATGATAATCAGCATGTACTTCTTCCATAAGCTTTCCGTTGCCGACATAATAGCACTTTCCGTCTATTACAGCCTTTATTCCCTTACCGCTGATCTCGCTTACTTCACCGAGCCTCTCAGAAGCTATATGCTTGCCGTGAGCTGCAACAATAGATTCTGCAACCGGATGATTAGATCTGGACTCTGCCAAAGCCGCAATATCGATCAGTTCATCAGCATCAACCTGATTCGGATGGATCGCATCTACAGCAAAATTTCCCTTTGTTATCGTTCCTGTCTTATCGAAAACAATAGTATCTACCTTCGACAATATCTCCAGGAAGTTGCTTCCCTTGATAAGAATTCCATTTCTAGATGCCGCTCCGATACCGCCGAAAAAGCTCAGAGGAACCGAAACGACCAGAGCACAAGGACATGAAACTACCAGGAATATCAATCCTCTATAAACGGAATCAGAAATACTCATATCCGTAAACAGGATACATCCGAGTATTATCAATACCGCACAGATTACGACCGCAGGAGTATAGACTCTGGCAAATTTCGTAATAAACTTCTCGGATTGGGACTTCTTATCCGTACTATTCTCGACAAGTTCCAGTATCTTGGCGACAGTACTGTCATCATATTCAGTAGTTGTGCGAAGCTTTATAACATTGGTAAGATTGATACTTCCCGAAAAGATCGTTTGTCCGATACCTCTTTCTACCGGAAGGCTCTCACCTGTCAATGCTGCCATGTTAAGGGTCGTATTTCCTTCAATGACCTCTCCGTCTATAGGAACCTTTTCACCAGGCTTAACGATAACTATATCACCAACAGAAACTTCATATGGATCAACGACTTCTTCAACGCCATCTCTTACAACAGTAGCGGTTTCAGGACAGATATCCATAAGATCCGATATGGATTTACGGCTCTTTCCGACGGCTATACTCTGGAACAGTTCACCGACCTGATAAAACAACATAACAGCTGTAGCTTCAGGATAATCGCCGATAATAAATGCTCCGACGGTTGCTATCATCATCAGTAATTCTTCATCAAAAAGCCTTCCCTTTATGAGTTTTTTGACCGCATTAAGCACAATATCATATCCCACAACAAGATACGGGATAAGATATGCCAAAAGACTTATGTACCATCTGTCACCAAAAGGTATAAAGTGAAGCGCTATCAGAAGAACTGCCGAGATTATTACTCTTATCAGTATTTTCTTCTGTTTCTTCGTCATATTACTTGATCAGCCTGCAATCAGGCTCAACCTCTTTGATCTTTGCCTCAGCGAGCTTAAGAACTTCATCAAACTTATCATCATCAACATCAAGGATCATCTTCTGAGCCATGAAATTGATGTTTACCTTATTAACTCCTTCGATCTTAGCGATCGCATCTTCCATCTTCTGAGCGCAATGTGCGCAATCAAGATCTTCAAGCTTAAACGACTTCTTCATATCAGTGTTCCTCCATTATGTGTTCGAATCCTTGCGCCAGTATCTGATAGACATGATCATCAGACAGAGCATAGATCATTGTCTTTCCCTCTCTCCTGCTGCTGACGAGATTGTTATCCTTTAATATCTTCAATTGATGGGAAATCGCAGATTGCTGCATTCCAAGCATTTCGGAAATAGCATTAACGCTCATTTCTGATTTATAAAGAACAAATAGAATCTTCATTCTCGTTGTGTCTCCGAAAACCTTGAAAAGATCGGAAACATCACACAAAAGGACGTCGTTCGGAATTTCTTCCAGATTGTTCAGCATCTCTTTCGCGTGTTCATGAGAGCATTTCTTTGACATTGGCGCCTCCTTTCATATGAATATATATTCATATGTCTTTCTGTTCATATAATACATCAATATCTGGAAATGTAAAGTCTTTTTCGAGAAAAAAATATAATTATTCAATATCTATTGTTACGATCTCGCATTTACTTGCCATTCTGAAAGGCATTGCCCATATACCGGACCCGGAAGATACGATCACAGAAGGCTTTTCCTCAGATTCACGATAATAGCCGTAATCAACCTTAAAAAGCATCTTCGTTACGAGATTTGCGGGAAACATCTGTCCGTGATGGGTGTGACCACACAATATGAGATCATACTTGCCGTCATACTCACCTATCTTACCCGGATTATGTTCTAGAACTACGACCGGAAGATTAATATCGTATTTTTCTTCAATATCTTTAATATCGCAACGCTTATTATCTCCAAAGCCGCCCATAGGCATCGGGTCGATCCTGCCCAAAACACTGAACTTACCGTCTACATCAACGATCTCATCTTTGAGGAACTTAACATCGCAACTCTCGATAAACTTCTCCATATCCGGATAGGTCTTCCCTGCATCATGATTTCCAAGGCAATAGAAAACGCCATATTTCGCCTTTATTGAATTGATCTGATTACGAACCTCGTCAGGATCAATGATCGCAAAGAAATTATTGTTGAAAAGATCGCCCGAAATAAAGACCACATCGGCATTCTGCTTATTTATTAGTTCAACTGTCTCTTTGAATCTTCTTTCCGAATTAACGGCACCAAGATGAACATCAGAGATCAAAACCGCCCTGAGACCGCCTTCGATCTTATGATTAAAACTAACCTTATACTTTGTAACATGAAGCTTGGCATAATTGATATAACCAAGGATTATGATCACCGCAGACAGAATTACAACAGCAAATCCTCCGTATTTTTCGAAAAGGAGCGGATCGAGATGATTAAGCTTAAATATCAGTCTTCCCAGATCATAGAAGAGCCAGAAAACAAAGCTGAACATGAAAACAAGCATAAAGATACCGCCTACCCAGTCAATGACTTTCTTGACGCGGATTGGAACCTTATGACTGTAAAACGTTACTACTGATGCGATCGGAAAAAGTGCAAATATGATGCCAAATGCTATGGCACTCAATGAATCCATATACAGATGAAGCCATTGATATGTCCTGAAGGCCGGATATATGTTCAATACAAAGTATAAGACTATATAAAAGTAATACATAACGCCACGATTATAGCATAAGAGGATTTTTGAAAGATTATATTATAAGGCAAAATTGCACAAAAAAAGTTGCCTCACAAGAGACAACTTCAAATGGTTGCGGAGGCGGGACTCGAACCTCACGACCTCCGGGTTATGAGCCCGGCAAGCTACCAACTGCTCCACTCCGCGATGTTGGA
>CADCQX010000296.1 GCA_902803695.1 Oscillospiraceae bacterium | reverse complement strand
CATCGGATCCGTCGACCCAGTATATGACGATGTCGATATCACTTTTATTCATTACGCCCATTATATCAAATCATCTCGTGAGATAATCGTAAAACTCCTTGGCTATGAGACTTTTCCCGTGGTCCCTCTTGATATATGCTGCGGCATTATCACCGATATGCTTTGCCTTACCGGGATCAGTTACCAGTTCCTTAAGTGTCATCTTAAGTTCCTGTTCAACATTATCGACGGAGATCTTGATCACAGTGTCGTCAGGTATCTCCGAGAACCATCCGCCGTTATTGGTGATGCATGGCTTTCCGAGCTGCAGGATCCTTAACATGGAACCTGAAGTCTCACCGAGCGGAGGATATCTTAAATTGACGATGATATCGGAACAGTTAACGAAGCTGTTGAACTCCTCGATGGTGGTAAAGCCGGTCTTGATGACTTCGCCGTCCTTGATCTCACCGTCAGCATAGTTGCCTGATCCGACCATAACATAGCAGAGCCTCTTATCAAGTTCCTTGTTAAGTTCCTTGACCGCCCTTGCAGTCTCTACGTTGAACTTGAAATCGCTCGCGAATCCGAAAGCACAGATGATAACAGCATCTTCCGGAATGTTGAACTTAGTTAGAAGATCATGCCTTGGAATGAACTCCTCACCTGTCTTTATCTGCTCGATCATCTTGATCTTCTTTATGTTTTCTTCGCTCACCAGTCCCGTCTCCATGATCTTGTTCCTGGAATAGTCCGAATGGACGATGATCTTATTACCGGACTTGAGAAGTCCGTCGTTGAGCATGAGCTTCGATACGATGCCCTTGCCGAAAGTCTTGTCGATCTTCGCTTCCTTAAGGATGGTAAAAGCCTCGAGTCCGTAGTTCTCATAGATGTAGGAATAGTACGGATAGCCCTTGGCCTTGATATATCCCTGCATGAAATCGCAGATGGACAGGTCGTGCATGATGAGCGCGCCCGGGTGCTCGACTGCCGCATCATAGATATAGATGTGGTACTCGGCATTGTTGCCCATGTTATAGAGACGATAGTCAAATGAGTCGAAGTCGATCTCGTCGACGCCGTGCTTCAGGACCTTAAAATCCTTGACGTCGGAGGCCTCGATCTCATAGTTGTCGGTATAGAGCGTCACGTCAAAGAACTCGGAAAGAGCATTGACGAGGATCACCGAATAATCGGAAATGCCGCTCATCTTCGGAGCGAACGGGCTGCCGTATAGTAAAGTAGGTTTTGTCACTTAGCTTCTCCTCATTCCAACAGTCTCTTTATTACGTAATCCCAGTCCATGTTCATGTTGAGCAGGGTCTGCTTGCCGCATGTGCCGAGTTTCTTTGCTTCTTCTTTCTGCTCGAAAAGTCTGTCCATCTTCTCCGCGATGACCTTAGGATCCGCATCGATGACAAATCCGTTCTCGCCGTCTCTTACGAACTCCAAAGGACCGCCTACGTCCTTATGGACGATGACAGGCTTTTCTGAGAAGAATGCTTCGAGAGTTATGTAGCCGTAGTCCTCATCATAAGCGCCAAAGTATACGCCGAGGCACTTGGCATAGAGATCTATCTTCTCTTCATCGGAGATAAAGCCCGCGAGCCTTACCTTGTCTTCCAACTTGTACTCTGCGATCTTCTCCTTAAGATAAGCGATCTCCTCTTCGCTTCCGCCGCCTGCGATAACAACCTTAACATTCGTCTTCGTGTAGCGGGCTGCTTCCACGAGAAGTCTTTGTCTCTTGATCTGAGTGATCCTGCTCGGGTAGAAGATAAAGTCGCCGTATTCGTCGGCATGAAGCTTCTCATGATCCTTCGGAGGATGATACAAAACCTCCGAATCTATGCCGAGGAAATGCTTGAGCCTTCCCGTTGTATTGCCGGAGATGGTGAACCTTCCTTCGCATTCGCCGATGTATTTTCTGTCACAGTCACGGATAAAGTCCCTGATCTCCTCGCCGTTTTCCCACTTTCGGATATCACTGTAGTCGGTATCCCACATGTCGTAGGCCTGGCGGTGCTGATGCATGAGCCAGAGGACTTTGTTGTCGTGCTTTAAGTAATAGGCAGGAAACTTCATGGCGATGACCTTGTCGATCTTCTCGCCGCTTGCTTCCGTAAGGTCTATCTGACGTCCCATGTTCATGCACTGAACCAGGGACTGCCACGGATACCACTTGAACGGGATACTGACGATCTCCGCTTTGTGTCCGCGCTTTATGAGCTCATCTTTGAGCATTCCTGTAAGTATCTCTGCGCCGCCTGTGGTGAAAGGTACCTGAACTGTAGCAATTGCGATCCTCATATTAGTTCCCCTTTCACACCAGTCTTCTATGTCCGCTTAATTCATCTCTGTGAGCTTTGTCCTTAACGAGTACAAATGCTGAACAGATGTCGACGGGATCTGAATTGAGTTTCAGGATACCGTCTTCGAACTTAAGACTTCCGTTTTCTTTTATGGCGATCCTCGGAAGATAGAATTTTCGAGAAAGAGACAAAAGATCGGAAGATTCATTATCGGTGATCATCATGTCGCAGGACAGAAGGTATGACAGCATGCTCTGATCGTCATCGCCGTCGATGTACTTTATGCTGCTCATGAGGCTCATCTCAGTAGCAAGTTCCAGGATCTTCTGCTCATTTTGGTCTTTGACCATATAGAGCATGATCTCGTAGTCGGCCCTGCAGATATAGATATAGAGGGCCTTGAGGATATGCTCGAGATTGTCGGATGAGATATTCCCGTCAACGAGGATATTAAGGACCTTCGATTCGATGAGGTCCGCCATGATATCTTCCACGGGCTTAGAGGATTCGATCCTTTCTTTGTTCAAAGGATCACCTGCTTTCCTTCGTAAGGATCTCGATCTGCTTTTTAAGCTCGTCTACTTCCTTCTGAAGCTCATAAACTCTCGCATCCGTATTGCGGATGTTCTCCTGCTTGAGCTCGTCGTTGAACTTAAGCTCTCTTACCGTATCGTCTGTCGTCGCGATCCTGGTATTGAGCTTGTCATATATCTGAACGTCGGATGCCTTAAGGGTCCTGACGTCTTCGTTAAGATTTTTCACACCGCGAAGAAGCCTTGCAACCTTACCGATCACCGGAAGCGTATAGATCTTCTTCTCGTGCGGTACAACTGCCGCAGCCTCATCAAGGCCGGTAATGGTAACGCCGATCTTGTCTGCCTCTTCGGAATTACGAAGCATCTTCAGGATCCGGGCCTTGGTGGAACCCTTCTCCCTCAGAACACGCAGATACTGCTCTTCGCCCTCGATGTCGGATCTTCTGGCGAATATCAGTGCATATGCCACGCGGATGAACTCGCGGTCTTCGAACTTCAGGAGTTCGTTCACGCCGATGCTGTCGATACCCGTGAGCGATACGTTCCTGTATCTGCCCTCATCGGATGCCGCCATGGTAAGGAGTATATCGAGCTTGGACCTCTCTCCTTTTCGAAAAAGATAAAGGGTGTCTTCAACTTCACGGACAAGAGGCTTCCTGCCGAAAAGCGCCAGGTACGAAAGCTTCACAAAATCAGAATCATCATACGGAAGGATGCGGTTAACGTCCACCACGCGCTTCTTCTCAGGGTCCAGCGACTTCTCCATGGAATAGTCCACATCACCCAGCATGGTCTTCGCCTTATGAAGGTCGCAGTAAAGATCGAAGTACTGCAACAGACCGTCATCACTGACATCGAGAGAATCCGCTTGAAGAGAACCGTTACGGATAAACTCTGTTCTCTCATCCAAATCAGCTTTCATACTAACCTCTTTTTCCTGCCGCTCGAAAAAGGCGGCGAACTCACACCGAGATTATATAATAACGGCTTAACTATAACAACTTTAAGGCATTCCGGGATAAAGAAACGGGGCCGCCCTCAAGGACAGCCCCGCAAATCATCAGTCTTCGTAACTCCAGTTGTCGATCTCACTTATCAGCGCATCAAAACTCGTGTAGTGGAGGTAGTGCTCGCCTTCGATAACGATGACCTTGCTCTTCGGATTCGTTACCAGATCCTTGTGGATCTGCTCCCAGCCCGGCATCATCTCCGTGTTGCTGGAACAAAGGACATAGAGTACCGGCACGCTTTCAGGGAACTTCAGATCATAGGTCTTATCGAAGTTATACTCAATATTGGCCATCTCATCCATCTGAGTCTTATTCATTGCCGTATAGCATGACATCTCGAGGAACTTCTCCTTCTCATCCTCTGTCAAAGTCGGCACGGTATCAAAAGCCTTGGTTCCGCCAAGTTCAGTCAGTACACGGTAGATTCCGGTCTTCGAAAGTCCGATATTCATGAACTTATAAAGGAGTGCGGTATTCTTAGGCTTAGCCATCCAGATGTCTGCATCCTGCTGATGCGGCACTGAAGAATCGATACCGATATAAGCCTCGACCTCATCGGTATACTGGTTCGCATAATAAAGCGAATAAATGCCTCCGATGGAGTGTGCGATAAGTGTGTACTTGTCATATCCCAACGAACTTAAAAGTCCGTGGAGCTCATTGCAGTAATTCTCCACCGTTCTCGGTGTCGATGCCTCATCACTTAATCCGTAGCCCAAAGGCTCAACGAGGATGAGCTTATAGTCATCATTGATCGCCTTCGCGAAAGAATCGAATTCATAGTGTACAGACGCACATCCGTATCCCGGAAGGATGACTGCGACCTTCTCCGAATCGCTGTCATAGAAAGTGTAGTTTATGCGGTCGCCGCTCTCGGTCGTATAATATTCGCCGTATGCGTTCTCGCACTTCTTTCTGTCGCTACTGTTCTTGATAACATTCCTGATAGCCAGGATCACGATAACTGCCGCGATGACCGCGAGAATAATGCCCAATACCTTGAAGATATTCTTTACGATCTTGCGGGCTTTTCCTGATTTCTTCTTTTCCATAGTTTTCTCCTCATACGTTTTAGATACTCATCATAGACAGATAATGGTATGTCTTTTGTTTCATTTGCTCGAAAAAACTTTCTGAAATTGCCCACATTATAATCAATATAATGACAATATTCACCAAAAAATCCTTGATATTTAAAACCTTACGGATCACTTTCTAAGCTCGCAACAGCAACGCGTTTCCACATATGTTTAGACAACGCTCCGGCAATGATGATAAAATCCAAGAGTAAAAAAATTTTCGAACCACCCAAGAAATCTCTTTTGTCATGTGTCTATAGAGTAGATGCGGACAAAAAGGAGACAGAAAAAATGACCGACAAAGAACTCGAAAAGATCTATAACGAAGCCTATCGCTCGGTGTACTGGACAGCATTCTCTCTTCTGAAAAATGAAGACGATGCGCAGGACATCGTACAGGATACTTTTATCTCTCTGTTTAACTCATACGACAGCATTAAGGATAAGAGTAAGACTCTGCCATGGCTTAAAAAGGTCGCAGCCAACAAATCCCTGAATCGTATTACCAGAACGAAAACGGATAATGTTGATGACGAGTTCTTTGACACAGTCGAGACTGTTCCCGAGGATTTCCTGCCGGACTCTATAATCGAGTCTGCCGAGATGCGCAAGATCATCATGGATATCATCAACAATTCTTTGTCTGAAGATATCCGTAGGACACTCATCCTGTTTTACTTTGACGAGATGAGTACCAAAGAGATCGCTAAAGCACTCCATATTCCTGAAGGAACAGTATCGTGGCGCATTAATTCTGCCAAGAAGAAAATCAAGAAGGAGGTCGAGAAATATGAAAAAGACAACGACACGAAACTTTATATGGTCGTACCATTCTTAACGAAACTATTTACAAAAGAAGCCGAGCAGGTGCCTTTTAAGCCAATGCCGTCTTCACTTTCAAATCTGTCCGCATCCACAACTAAGGCTGCAACAAAAGCAGCCGGTTCAAAACTTGCTTCCAAAGCAATAACGAAAGGGACAGAATTTGCCATGAAAAAGATCATTATTACTATTGCTGCAATCGTACTTGCAGGTGCTGCCACAACAGGTATCGTTTATTATGCTACTCACAAAGATGAGGATCCGTTTTCGAACAACGGAACAAAAAAGGATTCAGGAAACGAAGTCACCGAGATCGATCCTGATGATGAGTCAAAAACGAAATGCAACGAAGCTGGAGGAAATCTGGACAGAGTCGGAACTGATTTTGATTTTGGTGCTGACGGCAGGAATTATGTCAACTTCGACGACATGAAGGTAAAGGTCAACGGAGACGTTATCACAATGAATCAGTCCACCGTACAGGATCTTGT
>CADCQX010000295.1 GCA_902803695.1 Oscillospiraceae bacterium | reverse complement strand
TGGTATTCCCAGACACCTGCATGGCTTTATCATGTTGATTATGATATCAACAAGGATTACGTAGACCGTGACCTTATGCTCAAGCGTATGGAGAACTACATCAAGAGTGTTTTCGAGTGGGCTCAGAATGAATATCCCGGCACATTCTATGCATGGGATGTAGTAAACGAAGCAGTAGCAGACGGCGGAAGCGTTCTCCGTGACTGCGAGTGGAAGCAGATCATCGGTGATGATTATATCGAGAAGGCTTTCGAGTATGCACGTAAGTACGCTCCTGACGGAGTCAAGCTTTTCTACAACGACTACAACAGCTACCAGAACGGTAAGCGTGACACGATCATCGAATACTTAAAGCCGATCGCTGCTGCAGGCAACATCGACGGTGTCGGAATGCAGGGTCACATCTCAACGGCAACAGGCGTTGATTACTTCATCGAAGCAATGAAGATGTATGCTGACTTAGGTCTCGTCGTTAACGTAACAGAGCTCGACATTTCCATGCCGAACAACAATAACGGTGAGTACGATCAGGGCGTATACTTCAACAAGCTCTTTAAGGCATTCATTGAAGCAAAGAAATCCGGTGTGCCTCTCGAGTGCGTTACCGTATGGGGTATCTGCGACAACCTCTCATGGAAGTCTGCCGATAAGCCTTTGCTCTTTGCCGACGATCTTTCACAGAAGACAGCATTCAAGGGTGTAGTAGCAGCTATCACAGGAGAAGAGCTCCAGAAGCCTGCTGACTACGTTGAGATCGTAAGAGACACATCAACTATCTACGAAGATTACGAAGACGGAAAGTTTGTCGGAGGTCCTCGTTTCTCCGCTACAGTAGGTGTAGGTGACGTTAATCCTTATGACGGAGCCAAGAGCCTTTTCTGCACAGGCGGCGTTGACACATACGACGGTTATTCCGTAGATATCTCGGGTTTCGTTGGAAAGAAGATCCACTACTCATTCGCAGTAAGATCCGTAGCTCCTCAGACCAAGATGACATTGGATATCGACGGTGAATGGCCAAATATCGAGACCATCACAACAGGTACAGACGAGTGGATTGAAGTAGACGGATACTGCGACGTTCCTGGCGGATACGACACATTGACTCTCTACTTTGAGACAACCACAACAGATTCATTCAACCTCGATAATCTCCTTATCGAACTTGCCGAATAAGATAATCTCAAAAACACCAGAAGATCCTCTGAGGATTTCCCTCAGGGGATCTTTTTTGTTGCCTTCTTTTCTTCTCGAAAAACAGCGCATAATCCCATTAATTTATTCAGCTTAAAAAGGGATTTGCTCATATACCGAATTCACAAATGTTGGTGTCTATAACTAGACAATACAACGAAAAGAAAATCTTTCTCAAAAATACATGAGTAAAGAAGTCGTAAACCTCGATTAACCAGATATCAGAGCTAAATCAGTTGAATTGGAACGATGTCCGTAATATGACAATAAAGATTTGAAGGATTATTAAGCGCACAAAACCGGTTTTAAATGCATTAATGCTGCGCTTGAAGTGTTAAAAAGAAATGAAAGGGGGACCGTAATCTTGTAGCGACGGGGGTACGCTACGCAAACCAGGGGGAAAACTCAATTTGAACCCGCTTTTTAAGCCTCTCAAAAAGAGGGCTGAATTGATCAAAAAAAGGAAAAGGAGAATTAAAAATATGATCATTACAGTAACAAGTTATAAAGGAACATATGAGATCGAGGCACAGGGAGCAAGTAATGCAATGGCATACATGGGCGGTGTAGCCTGGAAGCTCACGGGACCTGTTAAGGTCAACGGCAAGGAGATCCCGATGGGAACCATCACATTCCCGGGCATCTCTATCATCGATATCGACGGAACGACTGACAGCGGTCTTGTTAAGTTGGATGTAAATGAATTCGGCATCCTCATCTGGGTCAACAAGAGAGTTACGGCACCTCTCATGAATATCAATGAATCTGACGTAATGGCTTCAAACGATGCCCTAAGTGCTATCCACGGAAGCTTCGGACCATTCGATTACAGCATCGATGTTCATATCGATACAAGTGATGTTTCCAAGTCCTATTTCTATGTAGACCTCTCCGTATGGGGAATCCATCTCATAAGTGCGCATCTTGATGCAGACAATCCTAAGGTATCCATCGATGCCAGTATCCTGGGTGTCGGTGTTGAGGGTACGCTCGGTGTTGACTTCAACCAGTGCCGCGTTTATGTTGAGATCATTCTCAAGTATCTGTTCGGTTCCAAGAAGTATACATTCGATATCTATAACTGGAGCAACTGCAGCATGGATTATGTTCCTGCACCAACAAACGACAGTGTATCCTGTGCACTCACCGCTACAAACTCCGGATATATCTCCGTAAGGAATACAGGCGGATATGTTGCTGAGTTCTATCTCGATTACACGGTAAACGGCGTAAGGATCTCCAAGGAATCCGGCGAGTTTACTGCAGGTGTAACGAAGACCATCGATATTCCTTCCGATGCAACAGATATCACACTCCATGTTAAGGAAGCTTATTTCATCCATTCATGGACAACGATCTTCTCGGAGCATTTCGACGAGCCGGTTTGCAAGAAGTATCACATCTGGGGTACGACCTTGAACCCTAAGTGGGAAGAAGAGAAATAATGACCGGAACGACCCCTGGTCTTCACTTCATAACGGGGGGATGTCTCAAAAGTGATTTAACTCACTTGGGGCACCCCCCCATTTTTTCACTTCTTTTGAATTCCCGTTATTTGTACAGTTCTATAACGGTACATATGACGGTATTTATTTGAAGACAATTATAGTGCCTTTGAAATCCAGTATTTGCTCCCTATCAGCAGGGAGTATCAACTGGTGTTTCAGGGAAGGGTCTAGAAATATAAAAAGCAGATCACCTTCAGTGTGAACCTGCCTTTTATGATCCAAATTATGATTTGGAATCCGATTCTTTTTCGAGAAGAAATGACATATGTCATGTCAAAGTAGTTATTCAAAGCACTACAGGAATAAGGGCTTTTGTCGGAAAATGAGACCATAAGAAATCAAGGAGGCACGGAAATGGAAGTCATCAAGGTTAGAAGCTTAGTAAAAAAGTATAAGGAACTGGTCGCACTCGAGCACCTGGATCTCACAGTAAACGAGGGAGAGATCTTCGGACTTCTCGGACCTAACGGATCGGGTAAGTCAACAGCGATCAACTGCATCCTCTCACTTCTTTCATACGACAAGGGCGAGATCGAAGTTTTCGGTAAGAAGATGAGTCCGAAGGCATACGATCTTAAGAAGATGATCGGAGTTGTCCCTCAGGAAGTTGCAGTTTATGAGGAACTGACGGTTCAGGAAAATATCGACTTCTTCTGCGGCCTTTATATCAAGGATAAGGAAACAAGAAAAAAGTATGTGGAAGATGCGATCGAGTTCACGGGACTTAATGATTTCAGAAAGTTCAGACCAAAGAAACTTTCCGGCGGTCTTAAAAGAAGATTGAACATCGCATGCGGTATCGCACATAAGCCGAAACTGATCTTTTTCGATGAGCCGACGGTAGCCGTAGATCCTCAGAGCAGAAACAAGATCTTAGACGGTATCGAGGAATTAAGAGACCAGGGTGCGACGATCGTTTATACCACTCACTACATCGAAGAAGTCGACAGGCTCGCGACAAGACTTGCGATACTTGATAAGGGTCAGGTCATAGCAACTGGAACTCCGGATGAACTTAAGAGAATGATCAAGAAAAATGAGTCCATCACGATCGAAGTCTCGGGTCTCACGGAAAAGAATATCGCAGACATCGAGGCGATGGGAAGCGTTTATTCGGTAAGTTATGAGAACGGCATACTGAAGGCCGAGTCAGGTGAAGGAAAACATGTAGTAACTGATCTCATCACTTTCCTTCAGAAGGAAGAACTCAACATCGGAAATATCTATTCGGAGCAGCCGACTTTGAATGATGTTTTCCTTGAGATCACAGGTAAAGAATTAAGAGACGAGTAAGAGGAAAAGACAATGTTGAAATATTTTCTGAAAATGGTATTGCGCAACAAGACGACCCTTCTGTGGGGACTCATTTTTCCGATTGCGCTCATGGGTCTTTTTAGGGTTACATTCGGTAACATAGTATCGACCGAGAATAAACTCGATCTCAGGAAAGTCGACGTGGTCCTGGACGGTGAAGGTCTTTATCAGGAGAACTTCAAAGCGATGATGGATGAGCTCTCAAAGAACGATTCCGAAGAAGGATTGAGACTTGAAGTCTCATATACTGATGAGACTAAGGCATCAGAAAGACTCGACAACAAAGATATTGATTTTTACTACTATGTAAGTGATGACGAAGTCGTCGTTCACCTTCAGGAAAAATACGGTATAATCACCGGCATGATCGCCAGGGAGATCGCCGACACATATAAGTTCAATATGGACATCATAAACGAGTGTCTGGAAAGTGATCCGAGTAAGCTTACCGAGATCACGGACAGTTTAAGCGACAGGCTTTCATACATCTCTGTCGAGAACGATGAAGGAACCAACATGTACATGTGGTATTACATCTCAACACTCGTCATGGGAATACTTTTTGACTACGCATTGGGTATCAGAGTCTTAGCCACGATCCGCGCAGATGTTGCAGGATCAGCAATGAGAGTTTCTCTCTCATCATCATCGAAAACCAAGATGGTACTTTACTG
>CADCQX010000294.1 GCA_902803695.1 Oscillospiraceae bacterium | reverse complement strand
TGATTATATCACTATTTTGTTCAACGAAACAAAAAATTACCTTACCATATTCAAATAAGAAGAAACACCTACTACAAGGACAAGAATTCCAAACAGAACGCCCAAAACAACCTCGAGGATATAGATTATCATCAGGACTTTGGCGAACGGGGCTCTCTTGTCTTTTACTCTTGCAACGATCATAAGTATGATTCCCACCGTCGATGCAGTTCCAAGAATACCGATGATCAAGTAGGAAGCTAAATAACCGCCGACATCAATATTGTCAGGTCTTGATTCAGCTAGAGCAAGTCCGTTGATCATCGAGAAAAAGAAAGTCATGATTCCGCCAACACCATATTTCAAAATGACAGATATAAGACTTAATCTGTTTGATATTTTCCTTCTGTGAGGATCAACATAATCACTGCTGTATGAATAAGCCGAACCACCATCATTACTGATCACATAAGACTGTCTCGACGATCTCGGAGTATCATCTTCATAAGAAGAACTACTGTACACGCTTCCGGAAAATTCACCAGCACTTGCGGGCTTAAACGGATTGATATTTCCCATATCCTCTTCTGAAGTATCTTTTTTCATAAAAGGCTGATCGGATGATCCTGAAGAAAACATAGATCCGGTAACCGAAGGTGTATCCGGTTCCTGTTCAACCTTTTTAAACACAGGAGTAACCGGTTCCTGCTCAACAGGTTCCTGTTCAACCGGCTTTTGGAAAGGACTTTGAATCTCGCTGTCTTCCTCTTTTTCTCTCTCGCCTTCCGCTCTTGACAAGCCGCAATTATCACAGAATTCACCTGCGTTGTTCGAACCGCACTTGCACATCCATCTGTTCATTGACCTGTTAAAAAATGCACTGTAGTCGCTCACTTACATAAACCTCCATTAGTAACTCATACATGTTATTATTGCGAAGAACATTAATAAAATAAATACAACAACAATGACCACCAAAACAGCGACCTCAATTATATAGACCCACATCAGGACTTTGGCAAATTTAGCTTTACGACACTTAACTCTGGCAATGATCATTAATACGATCGAAGCAGTAAACATGCCTCCTGCAAGAGAAGAAAAGATCTGCATAGCTGAGAACGAATCTGATGATGCTCCATACTCGATCGTATACTCGATTATTCCTGCAACAATAGATCCGATGATATACGATACATGAAGTATGAGAGATATCAAACTTAATCTGTTGGATAACTTTTTTCTTTTCTCAAACAACTCATCTTCATCAACATAACTGTTTTGTGGAACAGAAGTATACTGCGGTTGATATTGTTGCTGATACTGCGATTGAACAGGCGGAGTCGGAGGTGCGAATACCTGCTGCTGCACCGGCTGTTGCATCGGCTGCTGCATTGGTTGATAAGGCTGTTGCACGGGTTGATATGGCTGCTGAATCTGTGGCTGCGGCTGATATGGCTGTGGCTGGAATACCGGTTGTGCCGGTTCAGCCTGCTTCTGGATATTTGCCTTCAGTTCATCAGGAATATCTACCTTTCCGACAGATGCCGCGCCTGCGATCGAAGAAGCAACGACAACAGGAATGTCATCTTTTTTATCTTCGACTTCGCCTTCTTCTCTCTTCTTTCCGCAGTTAACACAAAAACCTGTCGTATTCTCGTGTCCACACACGCATTTCCATAACTCCAAATCACTCATCCCCGATTAGTCCTCTCGAATTATTAGAATGAACATTCTCTAAGCATATTAACGAACCAGATAATCAATACTATGGCCGTTATGATCTCAAGTATAAGTTCAATAATATATAACCACATCAATACTTTACCAAAGGTTGCCTTACGGCACTTGACTCTGGCAATGATCATCAATACGTATGAAGCTACCACTCCGGCTCCAATACCACCGACAAAAACTGAAGCAATACTTTCTCCTACACTTCCGAGGCTGTCTGCAACTGCAGTTAAAACGCCGAAAATAATAGGACAGCCGTAGTGAAGTATGAGTGAGATCAAGCTGAATCTGTTAGATATCTTTTTGTTCCTATTAAATATCTCGTCTTCACTTAATGCTGCTGCAGACTGATAACTCGGCTGGTACTGAACCTGCATCGGCTGAGGCTGCTGAGGAACGTACTGCTGCTGAACAGGCTGCTGATACTGTGGCTGCGGAACTGCCTGAGGAGCCGGGGCCGGTGTCTCTACTGCCTGAGGTGTTACTACTGTAGCTGTAGCAACTGCTGCAACGGATGCTGCAGTTACTGAAGGAACATTATTCTCAGGTTTCTTTACTTCGCCTTCTGCTCTGTTCTTTCCGCAATTGATACAGAAATTACCTGAATTGGTATTTCCGCATACGCACGTCCATGTCTGATTGTTGTTTACTGAATTTCCATTCAAGTCACTCATTAACCCTTGCTCCTTTTCCTTTAAGCCTGGATATAATTATAAACGATATTATAACAATAATATTTGCTGTTATCATCAGCAATTGCGTCTTTGAGATCACATTATCTTCGTGTGAAAGTCTAAAATAGTCCACTCCGAATCTCGAAATTATGGAAATCAGCATTACCGCAAAAGAGACTTTTATCAGATCCTTGCACTTTGTTGTCAGGATAAATGCCAATCCAAAGATCACGAAAAAGCAGACGACATCCAGAAGTTGTGCCGGGAAGAATGATCCCTCTCCCCACCTGTCGTAAGTGACACTTAATGGGCCGTCATAACTAAACCCTCTGCAGCATCCAGCCAGGAAACATCCGATCTTGGAAATCGAATACATGAGCGGTGCCCCGGTAACGAAAGAAGCCATTATCTCCGGTCCATTTTTTCGAAAAATAAGAGCACTGCAGAAAGCGCCGACTGTAAGACCTGCGGCACTTAAAGTGCCGTCAAAACCCCAGGGCTCAAGCTTGATGATCTTCGGAAAGCTCCAGGAAACATTGAGGATAAATATGGATGCGAAAACAAGAAAAGACGACAAGAGGAATGAAAACCTCTCGACGCCTTTTCGTTTCATCAAAAAGATACTTATTCCCAGACCGGCCAGAACGCCGATCAGGACAAAAAGCGGATATGGGGAACGTGTAAATTCCGGTATCCTTATCATCTGTAGTAGTAGATGTAGAGGAACGCATCATTACTGTTTTCGACATCAAGCATAAAGGTAACCATATGATCTCCGTCGGTGGCCTTAATGACCGCAACCTCCGTATTTGCTTCCGGAACAGGTTTTACGAGTTCCTTCTTAAACGTGGAACCGGCAAAGGACTGATAATCAGTATAGGACATGATATCAGCATCACACTTATAGACCTGTATGAGCTTAGTCAGAAGCGTCTCGGCATTATCGCGTGGGAGACGGATCCTGGCCTCATATGCTTTACGATAATAAAGGATACCGACTTTGTTCATGGATATGACATCCATATCTTCAGTGATATCGATCTTCAAAGTCCTGCCCAGAACGAATTTGTTATTGTCCCAGACGAAGCCTCCGATCAATACCAATATCAATATAATGGTAACAACAATGAGCGTCTTATCCTTTTTACTCATAAAGCTCTCCTTTGCTTATATCTCGTAAAGTCTTATTCCGTTATCCGAAGTGATCTTTGCCATCTGTTCAGGCGTCACACCGCGGATCTCAGCCATTCTCTCGATCACGAATGGCGTAAATGCCGATTCATTTGTCCTTCCCCTGTTCGGCTCAGGTGTCAGATAAGGACTGTCGGTCTCTGCGACTATCCTGTCCTCAGGGCAGGCCGCGCAAAGCTCGACGCCTTTTCTGTTATTGTTATAAGTCAACGGTCCGTCAAAACCGATGAAAAAACCCATCTTGATGAGTTCGCCCGCCGCCTCGACCGACATCGAACAGCAGTGGCACACACCCGGGTTCTTACGAAGCTTACCGTTTTTATATGCTTCCTTCAGTATAGTCAGACAGTCACCCGTCGCATCCCTCTCATGAAGGATAAACGGAAGGCCGGTCTCGTAAGCAAGTTCTATCTGCTTCTCGAAAACATCCTTCTGGACATCCCTCGGAGAAAAGTCATAGTAATAATCAAGACCGATCTCTCCGATAGCAACTATCCTGTTCTTCTCACGATCTTCGATGAGCTTACGAAGTTCTGATTCGATCTCACTATTGTAAGACGAAGCCTCGTGAGGATGAACTCCTACGGAAGCCCAGATGCTGACACCCGAAGTCCCGTTATATTCTGAAGCCAAACCTGTCGCCAGACGGGAAGTATTTAAGTTATCAGCAGGAATCAAGATCTTATCGACTCCGGCATTCGCCGCGTTCTCCAAAAGAGATCCGACACTTACGCCCTTCTCCTCATATCTTCGATCATAAAGATGTGCGTGAGTATCGAAAACACCCTTCAATGAACCTTCGTACCAGACCTTGTGTTTCTTGCTCATATCAGGAAATGTCTGCTCCCGGCTTAACGTCCTCGTTAAGCTCAACTACTCTGTAACCGCCGTCCTCTGCTCTAGCAGAAAGGATCATACCGTTACTCTCATAGCCCATCATCTTTCTCGGCGGGAAGTTAACGATCATTGCAACCGTCTTGCCGATAAGTTCTTCAGGCTTATAGTACTTAGCGATTCCGGAGAGGATCTGTCTCTCACCGAATCCGTCATCAAGCTTAAACTTCAAAAGCTTATCAGACTTAGGTACGTTCTCGCACTCGAGGACCTTACCTGCTCTGATATCGAGCTTCATGAAATCATCGAAAACGCACGGTTCCTTAAGTGGCTCAAGGTCCTTGCCCTTCTCTTCTTTCTTAGGGCTAAGAGCTTCGAGTTCCTTAAGTTCCTTCTCGATATCTATTCTCGGGAAGAGAACCTCACCCTTCTTAACTTCAACGTCATTAGCAAGAGCACCTCTTACGGATGCAGCATCGAGAGTTGTATTCTCGGCTGTTGCACCGATCTGCTCAAAGATCTTAGGACAGATATGAGGCATTACAGGGCTCAAGAGGATAGATGCTCTTCTTACGCAATCAAGGAGATTATAAAGAACTGTTGCAAGTCTAGCTTTCTTGCTCTCGTCCTTAGCAAGTACCCATGGAGCTGTCTCATCGATGTACTTGTTAGCTCTAGCGATGCATCTGAAGATCTTCTCGAGACCGTCAGCGATATGAAGTGTCTCAAAGTCCTTGATGACTTCTGAAGGAAGTGCATCAAACATTGAGAGGACCTCTTCATCCAAAGCCTCAACTTCCCTGTCGGAAGGAAGCTTGCCGTCGAAGTACTTAAATACCATTGCAACTGTTCTGGAAACGAGGTTTCCGAGATCGTTAGCAAGGTCGCTGTTGATCCTGTTGAACATCATCTCATTTGTATATGGAGCATCAGCACCGAAAGGCATCTCACGGAGGAGATGATATCTCAATGCATCAACACCGTATCTGTCGCAAAGAACGAACGGATCGATTACGTTACCGGATGACTTACTCATCTTGCCGCCGCCGAATGTGATCCAGCCGTGACCGATAACCTTCTTCGGGAGCGGGATATCAAGGGCCATGAGCATTGCAGGCCAGATGAGAGTATGGAATCTGATGATCTCCTTAGCCATTACGTGGATATCAGCAGGCCAATACTTTTCAAAGTCGTTATATTCGCTGTTACCATATCCCAAAGCGGTGATATAGTTGGAAAGTGCATCGATCCATACGTATACAACGTGACCAGGATCGAATGTTACAGGAATACCCCATGTAAAGCTTGTTCTGGAAACGCAGAGATCCTGAAGACCAGGCTTGATGAAGTTATTGATCATCTCGTTAACTCTGGACTTAGGCTCAAGGAAATCGAGCTCTTCGTCTGTAAGGAGCTTCTCGAGCTTAGGTCCGAACTGAGAGAGCTTAAAGAAGTATGCTTCCTCGGAAGCATCAACGCACTCTCTGCCGCAGTCAGGGCACTTGCCGTCAACGAGCTGGCTCTCTGTCCAGAAAGACTCGCAAGGCTTACAGTACTTACCTGTGTACTCGCCCTTGTAGATATATCCTCTGTCATAGAGTTCCTTGAATATCTTCTGAACACTCTCTACGTGATATGGATCTGTTGTTCTGATATATCTGTCGTAGCTGATACCGAGAAGTTCCCAGAGCTTCTTGAAGTTGGCAACGATATCATCGACATACTTTTGAGGTGTGACACCGGCTTCCTTAGCCTTGTCTTCGATCTTCTGACCGTGCTCATCAGTACCTGTCAGAAACATTACATCCATGCCCTGCATTCGCTTGAGTCTTGCGACAACATCGCAAGCAAGTGTTGTATAACAGTGACCAATGTGTGGATTGCCCGACGGATAATAGATCGGGGTTGTAATGTAAAACTTCTTTTGTTCTGACATGGTAAATACCACCTCCTAATAAGATAACATCTTATTATAGATTGTCTTCCTATATAAGTCAAAAGAGGATTCTTCTTCCCGAAAACTTGAAAAAACTTCCCAAATCTGAATAATAAGAGCGTAAGGAGAGAAGTTTATGAAGATAGTTATAGCAATGGATTCATTCAAGGGGAGCATGACATCCACACAGGCAGGAAAAGCCGTTAAGGAAGGTTTCCTTGCCGTTGATCCTTCGCTTCAGATAGAAGTCCTGCCTCTGGCCGACGGCGGCGAAGGAACCATAGACGAGCTTCTGCCCTATGTCAAAGGCAAAAAGAAGAAGCTTACTGTATCGGGTCCTCTGGGTGAACCCGTCGATTCGTATTACATGTTTTCGGGAGAAAAAGCATATATAGAGATGGCCAAGGCCTCAGGGCTGACGCTCATTGACGAGCTCGACCCTATGAGAGCGACCACCTACGGCACGGGCGAGCTTATTAAAGATGCGCTTCAAAGCGGTTATAAAAAGCTCATCATCTGCCTGGGCGGAAGCGCCACAAACGACGGCGGTGCAGGAGTTTTGCAGGCGCTGGGGATGAAGCTTACCGACAGAAACGGAAATGATATCAGGCCGGGAGTCATCGGTCTTAAGGATCTTCAGGATGCCGACAGGATATCAATGATCGATATAAATGCCGAGATAATCATCGCCTCCGACGTGACAAATCCTCTTTGCGGCCCTAATGGAGCCAGTCATGTGTATGGTCCGCAGAAAGGCGCGAGCGAGGAAGATGTGGTCGTTATGGACAGTCTTCTCATGAAGTTTGCGAAGTTCTTCTCGATGGACCCAATGGAAAGAGGCACGGGCGCTGCAGGTGGCCTGAGCTTCGCGCTCAAGAACTTTCTTGGAGGAAGGATCGTATCGGGAGCCAAATTCTTTACTGAGGAAGTCGGCCTGGAAGATAAGATCAAGGATGCGGACATAGTAATCACGGGAGAAGGCCGCATGGACGGTCAGACCTGTAACGGCAAAGGTCCGATGGAAGTTACGATGCTTGCCAAAAAGTATGGTAAGCCGGTATATGCTATCGCAGGTTGTCTCGGCGAAGGTTATGAAAGATGCCTTGATATGGGCATCAGCTCTATCGCCGAACTTACCGATAAAAGCCTTGAAACTAACTCGGCAATTGCGAGTGTAAGAAAGACATCGGAAGAACTTTTGAGAATAATAATATAAAATCTAATTATCCTTCGAATAATTCGGTTTCCTTATGTGTCATATAGACAGATGCGGAAATCAAGGAGGCATAAAAAGACATGACAGAACAAGAACTCGAAAAACTTTATAACGACGCGTATAAGTCGGTGTATTGGACAGCCCTCTCCCTTCTCAAGAACAAGGAAGAAGCAGAGGATGTTGTTCAGGATACATTCATCACCGCCTATAACAGTTATGATTCCCTTAAGGATAAGGCCAAGGCGATAGGCTGGGTCAAAAAGATCGCTGCCAACAAGTGCCTGAATATCCTTACGAGGACCAGGACTTTCAACGCAGACGATGAATTTTTCGATGACACGGAAGCAGTTGGAGAGGATTTCCTTCCGGAATCCATGGCTGAGACTGCCGAGAAAAGAAAGATCATTATGGATATCATCAATAATACTCTCTCGGAAGAGACCGCGATGACCATCATTCTTTTCTACTTCGACGAGATGTCTATAAAAGAGATCGCCGAGAAGATGAATATACCTCAGGGAACTGTTCTGTCCCGCTTGAACTATGCCAAGAAGAAGATCAAGAAGGAGGTTGAAAAGTATGAAAAAGATAATAAGGATAAGCTGTTTGTGGGCATCCCGTTCTTGACATTGCTTTTCGAAAAAGAGGCCGAGCAGATACCTTTCAAACCTATGCCGGCATCTTTACTTAGCATGGCCGCATCAACAAAGGCAGCAGCGGGAACCTCAGCAGCAACGGCTGCGAAAACAACGGCAACAGCCACAGTGATCAAAGGCGCGGCAATAGGAGTAGCAGCCGTAATAGCTATCGGCGGCGCAGGCCTTTTCGCATATAAAAAGCTTGCCCCGAAAAATGAACGGTCAAAGTCAAAATCCAAGACAAGAGAGACTATAACAGAGACCGTTGAGATTACAGAAACGGAAAAAACTATCAATTCAAAGGGCATGACGCCTGATCAGTTGAATCTTCAGGGCGGTTATGTAAGTTACGAAACTTATCATGACTCAAACGGAGACGAAAAGAGAGACCAGCAGTACTTTGATGCTGACGGCAACATGGTCCTCGACTGCGTATATAACGAGAACGGCGAGATGACCCACTCCGACTATTTCATCTATGAAGGCGGAAAACTAACAAGAGAGGAACTCTGGGATTATACCGACGAGCAATACGGACGGTTTAAGGATTACACATATGGTCCATATGGAATCGAACGTGTAGACACCGGTTATCTTTATATGAATATCGGCGAAGTCGACAAGTATTTCGTATACGAATATGACGATCTCGGAAGGCTCATAAAGGTCACCAGATATTCGAACGAGAGCGACAAGGTCTTCTGGTACAGCGATTACATCTATAACGATGACGGAACTTACCTGGAGAAGGTAACCTCGTGGGATATGTTAAGTCAGCAGATGAAGGAATCCGGCGAATCCCGTCTCTACGATGCTGACGGCAAGCTCATCGAGGAAGAGACCGGTTTCATGAACGAGAAAAAAATATATACGTATGATGATAACGGTAATATCCTTACCGTGGAGAACTATTCCGGAACTAAGCTCGACTATACCCTGACCTACGAATATGACTCTGAAGGAAGGCTTGTACGTAAGGTTGCAGTGAATAATTCCGGCCTCCAGATCTTCGAATATACATACGAGATCGAAGAACTTTAAAATTTTTTCAAAAAGTTTCGAATATTTCTATCCTCCTGTGTGTCATATAAGCAGATGCACATACAGGAGGTTTAGAAAAATGAAAAAGTTCAGAAATATTATTGTGTGTTTAATGGCAGTTTCCATGGTATTGTCAGCAGCAGGCTGCAACAGCAAGGATAGCGGCAAAAGAAAGAAGAAAGCAACGGATACCGAGGAAACCCAGACGATCGCAACAGATGAGACAACAGAGACAACTATCAACATCCACGTAGATGAAACAACAGAAACATCCGGGGAGAATACCGTAGTTACTAATGAAGAGACCACGGAAGAAACTTCAGAGGGAATCACAGTGGATGAGGACGGCAATGCCGATCTCGGTTTTACTCAGGGACTCGTCTATATCGATAACATCGACCTGGCATTCACCAAGACAACTCCGGACATGATCGATGTCA
>CADCQX010000293.1 GCA_902803695.1 Oscillospiraceae bacterium | reverse complement strand
TCTCATACGTGATTCTTCGAAGAGGGTCAAAGAGAGAAGAGTATGAAATTCAGCAGAAAGACACATTTGTCTTTTAAAAATGTTTCCGAGGAATTTATGCTTTCTCTCATGAGAATTTCTAAGGCTGATGTTTTGAAGGAAGAGATGGGAATTCCTGATTGTGCATTTATCAAGGATATCTCTGATTTCGAGGGCTTTGATATCGAAATGATCAACTTTGAATCAGTTGATACTGATGCGATCCTGCGCAGTTTTGATGTAGAGGAGATAATTCCTGTCCACCTGAACGTGGACGGATTTGATAATGAAGGAAAACCGATCTTCCCAGAGTATAAGTACGAGAAGTCGGTCAATGCTTCCTCCAAGACCAGTGTATCTGAAATGAAGAAGGAAGAGCTCAAGTTATCGCTTGACACAGTTGATGATAAGGAACGCAAGAGACTTCCGATCAATCTTATTGTTCCGAAGCCAGATTATTACAATCCAAAGAACATGTACTCTTCAGCTTCTGCTAAGGGAACATTGATCCATAATCTTTTGCACTTTTTTGATTTCCCTTCAATGCTTGAAAACATGGAGTCCGGAATGAGTTCTAGTGAAGCTCTTAAGTCAGAACTTGATTATCTGAAGGACAGAGGTGTAGTAAAAGACGATATGATCCCTGTAGTTGAATCTTTTGAAAATGAGCTTTCAAGTTTTCTTACTTCGGATCTTTTTAGAAGAATTACTAAGGCTGAAATCGCTGATAAAGCTTACTTTGAACAACCGATAATGTTCTCCATAGGCGTTAAGGACACAGAAGACGATACTCTTGTACAAGGTGTACTTGATGTTATGTTCATGGAAGGCGATGAAGCGGTAATCGTTGACTACAAGACTGACCGTATCGGAAGTGACGATTATGCTGAGATCAGAAAGATCTTGGAAGGAAAACACAAGCTCCAGCTTGATCTTTATGCCGCTTCAGTAGAGGCTTCAGGAATCAAGGTCAAGGAAAAGATCATTTGGCTCGTCCGTAAGGGCAGGGAATTTGTTCTTTGATTTCTTGCTCTCGCGAACTTCCCTGAAGAATTCCTTAAGCATGTTGGAACTCTCTTCCTGAAGGACACCGTCCTCAAAAAGGACCTGATGATTATGGCCGTGGGCGATGTTAAAAATGTCGTTGCAGGAGCATACGGCACCGCCTTTAGGTTCGTATGCGGCAAAATATACTTTTCTGATCCTTGCCTGGATGATAGCTCCGGAACACATGGTACAAGGCTCCAAAGTGACGTAAAGATCACAGTCGGAAAGACGCCAGGAATCAAGTTTTTTGCAGGCTTTCTTGATCGCCAGGATCTCGGCGTGGCTTAGTGCACTATTATGAGTGATCCTCATGTTGTGGGCGCGGGCTATGACTTTGCCGTCTTTTACTATCACGCAACCTATCGGGCATTCTTCGAGTTTGTAGGCTTTCTGAGCCTCTTTGAGTGCCATTCGCATAAATCGCTCATGTTCATTTGTTGGCATTGTCTTTTTTGATTCCATTTGGCTTGATTCCTTTATGTTTGTGGTGATTATAACACGAACGAGTAATTTTCTATATTAATAATATAAATAGTTGACATATTCTCCCGTGGAGGTTATATTGTAATTTGTCTTTTAATGCGCTTATGCGCGATTTATGAAAATTGAAGGTAGGTTTTTAAATGGCTGTTTTGCAAGGTTTGTGCAAAAATTGCGGTTCACTCGTAATGTACAATTCAGCAGACGAAATGTGTGATTGCATATTCTGTAATGCTGTTTTCCCGATAGGAGAAGTAATTCCGGTTGATGCAGAGCTTAAGGACATCGTATTCCCGATGGAGAAGTTCGAGAAGAAAACTAACACCGGAGCAAAGAATCAGTTTTCCACTATGCCTGATCGTGTAACCCCTGCAGTTGAGAGAAATGCTAAAAGCGATGCTCTTGACGAAGGTGTTGAGACTAAGCAGTTTGAGATACAGGCTAAGGATGTTAAGGCACCTAAAAAGGTTGTAGCTATCATTACCGGAGCAGCTGCAGTTTGCCTTTTGGTCACGGTAGTAGTTTCATTCCCTCTTTACAAGAAAAGAACTGAGGTTCATGCGAAGATGGAAGATAAGATGCATTCTATCGTTGAAAATATCATCAAAATTGATGAAACGAAGGATGCTGATGGTAATACACCGGGTTATTCCATTCAGGGCATTTCCTGTCAGAAGGTTTCAATGTTGACAGGTGATGAGGTTGACGAGGCAACGGCAGAACTCCTGTTTAACAATTACTGTTCTGCTCTTAGGTCAGCGGGGTCCAGTGCAGATGAGGACGACGTTGAACTTAAGGTTTACTCCAAGAATGGTATTTATACCGTTAAATCCGGTAAAGCTAAATTCTCTGAAAACAAGGTGGCTACAGAAACTTCCAAGAAAAAATAAGGAGTAGTTGATGGCTGATTTTGACAAGAAACTTGCAAAGCTTAAAAAGCTAGCTGATAAGAGCGGCGGATCATTGAGACCAGAGATTGTTGAAAATGAAGCTGCTGATCTTGAAAACGGCCTTGCGGACTCCGTAAGACTTACGCAAGAACTTGAAAAGATGGGCGTCACCATTACCGATAAGGAAGATCCTGATGAGGCTGCCGAAGAGTCTATTAGAGATGCATCAAGTGAAGAGATCAATGTAGATGACTCTGTAAGAATGTATCTCAAGGAGATAGGTAAGGTTCCGCTTCTTAGCGGTGATCAAGAACAGGAATTAGCAAAGAAAATGCTTGATGGCGATGAGGATGCCAAAAACACTCTCATCGAATCAAATCTTCGCTTGGTAGTTTCCATTGCGAAGAAATATATGAATAGAGGACTTTCTCTCTTGGATCTTATCCAGGAAGGAAATATCGGTCTTATTAAGGCCGTTGACAAATTCGACTATTCAATGGGCTTTAAGTTCAGTACATATGCAACTTGGTGGATAAGACAGGCTATTTCAAGAGCAATAGCGGATCAAGCAAGAACAATACGTATCCCGGTGCATATGGTCGAGACGATCAATAAGCTCAACAGAATAGAAAGACAATTGATACAGGAACTTGGACGTGAGCCTGATACAAAAGAGCTTGCGGATAAGATGGGTCTGTCGGAAGAAAAGATCCGTGAGATCCAGAAGATTTCTCAGGACCCTGTGTCTATTGACAAACCGGTCGGCGAGGAGGAAGACAGCCACCTCGTAGACTTTATCGCCAGCGATGAAACCGCTTCGCCTGATGAAGTCGTATCAAGAGAACTTCTTAAAGAAGAATTGATGGAAACGTTGGACACTCTGAGTGACAGAGAAGCCAAGGTATTGAGAAGAAGGTTCGGTCTTGATGACGGAAGACAGCGTACATTGGAAGAAGTCGGCAAAGAGTTTGGCGTAACGCGTGAACGCATCAGGCAGATTGAAGCCAAGGCGATCCGCAAGCTCCGCCATCCCAGCAGGAGCAAAAAGCTTAAGGATTATGTTGATTGATCGTTAGGCTTTTCAAAAATGGTATTTTGGAGGAAACATGGCAGATTTAGCAAGTGCACTTAAGGCAATCAAGAAGATCGCAGGTAAGAACAAGAATGTAATTTCCGAGAGCGATTTTGACAATATTACAGATGAGTTTGAAATTGGTCCGGAAGATGCGGGCGCGTTGGCATCAGAAGCAGAAAAGGCCGGCATTTCCATCGAACAGGATATTGATTCTTCCAAGGCATTGGATTTCACATCATCAGAAGATATCGGAGTTGATGACTCCATAAGAATGTACCTTAAAGAGATCGGTAAGATCCCGTTGCTCTCAGCAGATGATGAGAGAGAACTCGCTTCCAGAATGAGCGAGGGTGATGAGTCAGCTAAGGATGTTCTCGTAGAATCCAACTTGAGACTCGTTGTATCCATTGCTAAGAAATATATGAACAGAGGTCTTTCTCTCCTGGATCTTATTCAGGAAGGAAATATCGGTCTTATCAAAGCTGTTGATAAGTTTGACTACACAAAGGGATTTAAGTTCAGTACTTATGCTACATGGTGGATCAGACAGGCTATCACAAGAGCTATTGCCGATCAGGCAAGAACGATCCGTATCCCTGTTCACATGGTCGAGACTATCAACAAGCTTACAAGAATACAGAGACAGCTCGTTCAGGAACTCGGTAGAGAACCTGACGTTAACGAACTTGCAGAGAAGATGGAATTGTCTCCTGAAAAGATCAGAGAGATCCAGCGTATTTCACAGGATCCTGTTTCCATCGATAAGCCTGTAGGTGAGGAAGAGGACAGCCACCTTGTAGACTTTATCTCCAGTGATGAGACATTGTCTCCTGACGAGGAAGTTGCACGTGTTCTCCTCAAGGAAGAATTAGTAAATGTATTGTCCGTTTTGTCCGAGCGTGAAGCTAAGGTAATAAAGCTCCGTTTCGGTCTTGATGACGGCAGACAGAGAACTCTCGAAGAGGTAGGAAGAACTCTTGGTGTTACAAGAGAGAGAATCAGACAGATCGAGGCCAAAGCTATTCGTAAGCTCGGCAGATCCAGTGTTTCCAAGCGTCTGGAGGGTTACGCCGACTAAGCCTTGATTCATCGAAAATGAGGATGGTTTGATGTCTGCAAAAAAATACTCTTTCATAAAAAGCATATTACCTGAGAACGCCTTGAATTTTTCAAGGCGTACTCGTTATGTGTGCGAATCTATGATCGAGAGGATCTATCCGCAGAAGATCATTCTTCCGATGAAGCAGCATTACGGTGTTGATGCTATCCCGACAGTAGAGCCGGGAGATGAAGTTCAGATCGGTCAGTGTGTCGGAGCTCCTGCTCCGGGAGCTTTTTCCGTTCCTGTTCATTCAGGCATTTCCGGTAAAGTAACCGAGATCAAGACAATAACTCTTCCTAATGGTGTTACCACCAAGGCAATTGTCATTGAGAGCGACAGGAAGAGGACTTATCATCCGTCTTTAAGACCAAGACAGGATCTTAATGTTGATGCCAGTACGGCGATGGGTATCATTAAAAGTGCCGGTATAGTCGGTATGGGCGGTGAGGGTATTCCTACGATCGCCAAGATCAACCGTGCAAGGAAGCTCAAGGTAAAGGAACTTCTCGTAAATTGCCTTCAAAGCGAGCCGTATGCCACCTGTGACCTTCACAGGATCTGTGATACCCCTGATTACATCGTTATGGGTGCTGTAGTCGTAGCAGGCATTCTTGGCGTCAGTAAGATCAGATTTCTTATTTCTTCTGATCGAAAACTCGAGCTCGGTTACCTTCAAAATTCTATCGACGGTATAAAGGGCGATCATCCTGATCTCACGTTTGAGGTCCTTCACTTTAAAGAAAGATTCCCTCAGGGCCATTTCAGGCTTATTGCCAGAGCAGTCTATTCAGTTGAACTCAACGAGAATGATACTCTTGAAGAAAGCGTGGGCGCAGTCCTTTTCAACTGTTCTACATTAAATGCGGTCTGGGAGGCAGTTGCCGATAACATGCCTTTCTGCAGCAGGATCGTCTCCGTTTCAGGTGATACAACAGACGGTCATAATGTCCTGGTTCCGATCGGAACTCCTATCCGTGATGTTTTAAGTAAGATGTCTCCTGTTTTTTCTTCATGCAGGATCGTATGGGGCAACGCTCTTACGGGACTTTCATGTACGGATCTTGATACTCCGATAATCAAGACAACTTCAGCCATCACTGTCATAAAGATGCTCGAGTCTCCGAAGACACCGTGTATCCACTGCGGTATGTGCTATGATGCATGTCCGATGGATATTACACCGAGCATCTGTTATAAACTCATAGACTCCGGTCTTGATACCAAGGCCATGCTCGAAAACGCTTACAAGTGCATAGCTTGCGGCGCCTGCTCCTATGTCTGTCCTGCAGGACTTGACCTTACGGGAACTATTGCATCTTTTGCCGCTAAGATCAAAAAACCGAGTAAGACAAATAAAGAACTTTCAAACAACAGCAGAACAAGATTTACGATGGACAAGATCGATATCGGTGATGCTTCGCTTCTTGAGGCATATGCCGAGAACGAATCCGGATTGACGGAGGACATGATCGATGAAGATACTATCGTTCTTCCGTTCGAAGGAGGAAAGTACGTATGACAAAAGGTTACTTTGCTCCGTTTATCCATTCCGAGAAAAATGCACCGTTTATCTATATCAACGTTCTTATTGCGCTGATACCTTGTATCGTATTGGCAGTTGTTTACTATGGACTTAGAGCGCTTATACTGCTGTTTTTGTCTCAAGTGTTATTCTTCTTTTTGGATTTTGTTTTCTCCAGATTATTGAGACCTAACACGATCAATAAAGATTACCTTGATATCAGTTCCGTTATAAGCGGTACCATATTTGCATTGTTGCTTCCGCCTGACACTTCCGTAGATGTTGTCATCCTGGGAGCATTTATCGGATCATTTGTGGTCAAGCAATTGTTTGGCGGTGTAGGAACCAACCTGTTAAATCCTGCCATTGCTGCAAGGCTTTTTGTCCAGGTTGTTGTACCGGGCAAATTGTCGGGCTTTTCGGAGCCTTTGACAGACTTCTTTAAATTGAAGACCTTGATCGATTTTTCGGGAAGAAGCGCAGCTATGGGTGATGCATCTTCTGTTTATGCGGTTGAGGTTGTGGCTGGAAGTTTCGCGACATTTATCGGTATCGGAAGCGGTATCGCGATCATAATCGGCGTATTCTATCTTTTGCTTAAGAAGATCGTAAGGGGATATGCATTCTTCGGTTACGTCATTGGTGTGTTGCTGATGTATCCTCTTATTCATCTTACGGATTTTATCAATCGTAACGGACTTCGTTCTTTCGGAATATTCATTCTTACTTCCGGAGTTTTATTCTTTGCGATATTTGTTTTGGGTGATTTCTCGACAATGCCGATAAATCCGATCATGAGAATGATCGTTGCATTCTTCTGCGCGGGTCTTACTGTATTTATCTATGATAAGGTCGATCCGATCACGGGGCTTTGTGCACCTGTGCTTCTTGTAAACATTGCAACACCTTCGATCGATTATTATCTGGGAACGCTTTCTCATAAAGAGATCGTTAAGAAGAAGGCGGGTGATGCCTCATGATGACAAGAGCCCAACTTCGTAAACTTATAATTGATCTGGTTATTATGGTCGTTCTTAGCGGACTGGTCATCTCTTTGGGCGTCTATGTATCTTACGGCAAGATGAAGATACGTAAGCAGGAATACTATAAAGAGATCTTCAGTGATGTTATCAAGGCTGATTCTTATGCAGAGCTTAAACATGATCTGGTTGAGAGTACGCAGGGCGTAAACCATGTTTATATGGCATATGACAAGAGCGGAAATGTCGTCGGGTATATTGCAGATATAAGTGTTTTCGATAACGAAAACAGGGAGTTACATTCTTATGTCGGTATCAATAAGGACGGTTCCACGATAATCGGTTACAAGCGAGTCGAGGATGAAGAGAATCCGATCTTGTACGAGCAGAAAGAGATCAAGATGCTCACTGTCCAGACTATGGGAAAACAGATGCCTATTGCATTGTCCAGATACGGATCTTCTTCCGATGCTGTTGTTTATAGTGAGTATAATCCGCCGGCAGGTCTTAAGGACGGAACATACTTTGCGCAGTCACTTACCCTGGACAAAAAGGGTTACATAGATTATGTCGAGATCGAGATAATGGACGGAAGGATCAAAAGGGTTGTCTGGGACGGCATAAATATCGATCCTACGACAGGAAGCCGCAACAAGGCTTCTCTTACGGGTGCGTATGTTATATCGGGCGAGAACTGGGCGACTCAGTCTTACAATATCTGCCACGCTCTTATCGAGCTTCAGGATGTATCCAGACTTGCTATGAAGTCGGATGGAACAACGGAGATCATACCGGGTGTAACTACGGATATTTCCGCCTTTGTTGATCTTGCTTCGGAATGTCTCGAAAACTCTAAGGCCGGATTCGACAAGAATAACTATCTGAACACTCTGGCAGGATTGATACAGAGTACGGGAACAGATCCTGAGAGCGTAAGGGACAGTAACGGTTTTTACGTATATCCGTTTGAGGATCTGACCATGTTCAAGAAACCTGACGGTTCTCTGGATCTTAAAACAGTATATGAGACTACTCTTACCGAAGATGAGATCGAGGATGACGGTTCAGGTGAGGTTACGGCAACTCCTGTTCCTACTTCCGGAAGTGATATGGGACCTGAAGACGGTATCGCAACAGATCCTAATTCGGCTATCATCTCCAACAGCGTTGACGGAATACCTTTGTCGGAGGTACGTACATTCATACCGGGTGTTTTCTATGATGTCCCGGGTTCGTCGGAATACGTTTCCACGATGAATACGGCCTACAAATTCTTTAAGGAATACATGAACTGGATGGTATAAAAGGAATGGCGATATTCGGAAAGAACACAAGAGTCGATACACCATTCGATGATTATAAGAAGAGATCTGAAGCTCCCGGCGGAATCCAAGTCGGAAGATCAAAGGCTGCGCCTTTCTACCTGAACAACAAGTCGGTTATCTTTCTTGTGGGTATAATCCTGTCTCTTGCGATGAAGTGCGAGAGTGTCCTCGAGTGCGTTGCCTGGGCCGGAGTTATATTCTTCATGGTTATTCTTTGGAGTGTTACCGTAAGATTCTTTGTTCCGCATAAGAACCTAACGGCTAACATAATCATTAATTATATCTATGTTGTTTTATTTGGACTTGCTTATTCGTACCTTCTTAAGTACATCGGAGGTAAGATCCCTCTTGACGTTTTCAGGCTTAATCTGGAAAGCATATTTGACATGCACTATCTGACACCGATGGCGTTGGCATTCTCTGCTGTATCACGATACGATTATGACCGTCCTGAGTTCGGATGGAATATCCTTCTGCCGACGGGACTTGGATTCATAGTTATGTTCATAACTTCGCTGACACTCGGATTGCTTCACATAACTAAGGGATTTGTGGCTATCATGGAAGCATCTCTCTTGTTGATGCTCATATCGGTAATACTGTCATTGTTCTATAAGCATGGAGTTTATTTTTCCGCACCGCCGCAATACAACATCTTTACGGCAGTTCCGAATAAGGATGTCACGGAATTCTGGAAGTTTGTGATCAATAAGCTCGTTCTTTTTGGAGTGTCTTTGATCTCGATCGCTATCTGTATCATATTGAACAATACGGTCGGAACCAAATTCCCGATAAGATTCTTCAATCCTCTCATAATGGCGCTTCTTTTGGGCGGATTCCTGGCTATTGTCAATCTCATACCGTATCTTACGAGAAGAGTGGGAGTCAAAAACGATATAAGGGATTTCATAAGGTTCTATGAATATCCTGCTATCAGTACATTCCTCTCTGTTCCTTTGGCCGTAGAATACCCGTATATCAAGCTTTTGGTATATGTTGTTCTTCTTATCGCCGCTGATGCGCTGATCACAGGATTAGTAGTTGCGATACCGAGAAGACTTATTTTTGCGAACCGAAACAGCAGTACCACAGGCGCTCCGGCGATTCTTTTGATAATATCCTTAATTGTTATGGTCGGAACGATATTTTTTGTGATATACTAAGACCTGTTCGTTAAGAATAGATGTTTGCGTAGCTCAGCAGGATAGAGCGACCGCCTCCTAAGCGGTAGGCCAGCGGTTCGAATCCGCTCGCGAACACCATAAAAAAAC
>CADCQX010000292.1 GCA_902803695.1 Oscillospiraceae bacterium | reverse complement strand
TCTCCTGCGCCGGTGAGTGTACCGCCTGTACCTATACCTGCTACAAAGAAATCAACCTTGCCGTCTGTCTGCTCCCAGATCTCAGGACCTGTTGTCTCTCTGTGGACCTTAGGGTTAGCAGGATTGATGAACTGGCCGAGGATGATGGAACCTTCGATCTCCTTATTGAGCTCTTCAGCCTTGGCGATAGCGCCCTTCATACCCTTAGCTCCTTCTGTAAGAACGAGCTCTGCGCCGTATGCCTTAAGAAGTGTTCTTCTCTCAACACTCATCGTGTCTGGAAGTGTAAGTATTGCTTTATATCCCTTAGCGGCTGCTACTGCTGCAAGTCCGATACCTGTGTTACCGCTTGTAGGTTCGATGATCGTTGCTCCCGGCTTCAAAAGGCCCTTAGCCTCTGCATCCTCGATCATTGCGAGTGCGATACGGTCCTTAACGGATCCAGCCGGATTAAGATATTCGAGTTTAGCGAGGACTGTTGCCTCTGTGATCTCTTTTTTCTTGGAATAGCCGTTAAGCTTAAGTAATGGTGTCTTACCGATCAATTCCAATGCACTTTCTTTAATGTTGCTCATAGTAGTTTCCTCCTAAAAAAATTGGCCGCCGCCTTCTTGGTGACAACCGTAAGTTAATTGATAAAACGTTGTTCCAAAAAAGTCCGTTCTGATTAATTCGTCCTACAACACGTAGAACACATCATACACATCTGACACATCGTCTCCTTCATGTTAGTTATATTCTTCATGTTGCATTCCTCCTTCTCATCAAGGTTATTTTGTTTGGATGACATTATAGTACCACTGCCGGAGGGGTTTGAAAAATTGCTAATAATTATCATTGGTGATAACTTTTACTTATAATCGCCTACTAGGTTAATAGGCAAATCCTATCACAGTCCGAAACTGAAGATCGCCGGCACATAAAAGCCTATGATACTCAGTGTTGCCAATATATCCGGGACACCCAAAATGTCTTAGAAGTTCAGATAAACAGCTCCGCCCATGCTTTCAGATCTGCTTCCGAAGCATTTGACGGGAATCTCTTGCCGTCCTTGATTACTGCGGAAGGAGCCAGGGCCTTGAAGTTATCTGAAGACTCTCCCAATCCGGATGATCCCGAAGTCGCGAACGGTATCAGGGTCTTCCCGGAAAGATCGTACGCCTCAAGGAATGTATCGATGATCGAAGGCTCTCTGTACCACCAGATCGGGAAACCCACAAAGATAGTATCGTACTTTGAAATATCCTCAACCGACGTTTTGATGGCAGGACGAGACGAACGGTCACTCATCTCCACAGAACTTCTTGATGTCTTGTCTCTCCAATCAAGATCCGCGTCTGTATATTTTTCCTCTGGCTCGATCTCGAAAACATCCGCTCCGATAGCCTTAGCAAGATCTTCTGCAAGTTTTGCAGTAACACCGCTTGCGCTAAAATAACTCACCAATACTTTTGTCATGTTATACCTCCTCTTGAATCTTACAAACTTCTACCCATTCTTTATATCCGCTGCATTTCTCAAGATCGGAAATTGAAAGACGTACTGCACTGTGATCTGTTCCGGCAGCAGGGTAAACTGTCTCGTGCTGTTTTAAGCTCTCATCAAGATAAACAGTAACACCGTCATTTATACCGAACGGACATACACCTCCGATATCATGACCGATCAATTTCTCGACCTGGTCACCCGGGATCATCTTGGCCTTAAGACCGAAACGAGATTTGTATTTCTTATTATCGATACGGGCAAGACCTTCGACTAAGATCAGAACCGGCTTATCATCCTGAATGAACGACAATGTCTTGGCGATCATTCCGGGCTCACAACCGAGAGCCTCCGCCGCCTCTGTTACTGTTGCGCTGCTTTTCTCGGGAATGATGATACGTTCTTCAAATCCCTCTTTACGCAAATGCTCTTTTGCTCTTTCAAACGACACTTTTATACCTCATAGCCGGGCTTTATGTACAAAGCATCCTTATCAGCCATGATCGTATTATTGTAGTAATCTTTCCAATCAGACTGCTCGATCTCATTAAAAGCTACTGACACGGATGAGATATTACATCCCAATGTCTCAGCAACTGTAGCTGCAACCTTGTCAGCGCAGTTTTGCTTTATCTCCTCTGTCCTTCCCGGATAGCAATTGATCTGAATGTGTGGCATATCTTTATCCTCCTTGAATTAATTATATTTCTTTCATCTTATCAGATATTATATCTTCCGTATCTGCCATGGCCTTTAGTGTCATTGTAAGAAGTTTATCAAGTTCCCATCCGAGCTGATCTGCTCCGCGCTCGATAACTTCTCTTGAACAACCTGCGGCAAATCCTTTGCTCTTATATTTCTTCTTAAGGGATTTAAGTTCCATATCCTTAGTACTCTTCGATGGTCTCATCAATGCAGCCGCACCGATAAGTCCCGTAAGTTCATCTGCCGCGAATAGAACCTTTTCCATCTCATGGATCGGTTCCACGTCAATAGTCACTCCGCATCCTACCGTAATACCGTAGCCGTGCGAGCATACAGCATGGATGATATCATCTCCTACACCGCCGTCTCTTAGAAGTTCAGGAGCTTTAAGGCAGTGTTCCTCAGGATAAACTTCAAAATCGATATCGTGGAGAAGTCCTACGATCCCCCAGTATTCTTCATTATCGCCATATCCCAATTCCCTGGCATACCACTTCATGACTTCCTCAACAGTCAGTGCATGCTGGATATGAAATGAATCTTTATTATATTTTTTCAGTAATGTATAAGCTTCGTCTCTTGTGATCATGATCAGTTCCTCCGTAAAACATGATATCACTCCAGGAAACCCTGTGAGATAAAATATTCTTCTCTTTGAAAATGCGCGTATGACGTCTTGAGTTTTTTGAATCCCCAATGTTCATATAGACCTATGTGTTTCGGATGTGTATATAAGACCACATTGCAGCCTTCAACCTGCCTTAAAAGTTCATCCACGATGATCTTTCCGATGCCTTGTCCCCACAGGTCTTCCCGAACCGCAATATTATAGATCGATGCCTGACAGATCCCGTCAGATAATGCTCTTCCGACACCTGCCACATGCCCGTCATCAAGTATAAAGACTTTTGCATAGCTCCTCTCGAAAACAATTCTTTGCGTATTGCTATCCAGATCACTTAGTCCGTAGCCGTTTAAAAGACCGGCCACTTCATCAAAATCTATACCGTCCATGTCAGTTCTAATCTCGAAAGCCATCATTTTCTCTCCAATCTTATGATCTTATCGGCATACTTTTCAATATGTTCATCATGAGTTGCGACCAAGACAGAATTTCCTTCTTTTGCATATTCTGATAGAAAACTTAAGATCCTGTTTCCTGTTTCCTTATCAAGACCCGTCGTCGGTTCATCGGCAATTATTACTTTAGGACCCATCAGAGCTGCACGAACGATAGAAGCTCTTTTTAGTTCTCCTCCGGAAAGTTCATACGGATAATTTCCCGCCAGGTTTCCTATGCCGAGTTTTTCCAAAAGCGAGATCGCCTTTTTCTTAAGATCTGCTTCAGGATCTGCTTCAATATACGGATTAACGATATTTTCCAGAACAGTAATGTTTTTAAGCATAATGTTACTTTGAGGAACGTAGCAGATGCTGTTTCTGTGTATCTTGGAAAGTTCCTTATCCGTCAGTTCATATAGATCCACATCGTTATATCTTACAGTTCCTTCAACAGGCTTAAGGATTCCCGCCATTATCGCCAAAAACGTACTCTTGCCGCTTCCGGATTCACCCATTACCGCGCTGAACTGACCTTCTTCAAGACTATAATCTACAGAGTTCAGAATGGTCCTTTTATTTTTTTTGTATCTGTATGTAATCTTTTCTGAAACAAGCATCATTCCGCCTCCTTTTTAAGAGCCAGATATGGCTCGATCCCTGTGACGTGAAATACAAAAACGATCGATGATACCAATGCGACAAGAAATACTATAGCCATGATAAAAATGATCTGTAATGTCGAACCGATAAAGTCCGGACCTAAGTACGGCATCGACAGGCTCATTCCGATATATCTTCCGAAAGGGATAACGATAAGAGCTCCCAGAAGACATCCGACAAGCGAACCGAATAGACTTACGATCCCTGTCTCAGATATAAGCATAGCCGCCATCTTTCCTTTTGAATTTCCGAGGACCCTTAAAAGTGCCACTTCCTGCTTTCGGCTTTCTATGATCACGCTGTTTATGAGTACCAGGATCCCGAACAGAAGAACGCCTCCGATAAGGATGACTGCGCCGACGATGTCCGTTATCCTCAAAAGATTATCCGACAGGGATTCGTTAAGCTGCTTCGGATAGACGACATCAAAAACATCGCCTGCTTTTTCGTGACATTCCCTGATCACATCATCCTCGTTATACCCCGCATTAAGATTTATGAAGACTGACGATAAGATATCTCCGTCTTTCTGTTCTTCAGTCAGGAATGAATTCTTTTCTTCGGCATCGGCAATAACAGAAGCCATGGATTCGCTTGAGAAATACACGGAACTATCAAGAGCCGTACCTGTCTTAGCCATCTGGGATACAACTTCATAATCTTTTCCGAATAGTTTAATGGTGCCGTTTTCGGTAACGATATCGCTTCCGACGATAACGTCATCTTTTTTTAGGCTGTTCTTATAATTTGTCTCGATCCACGGACCAACCACAAAATCAGTATCGGGATCATAGAAAACGAGTTCCACTTCACTGCTGCAGCAATCGGCCGACAGCGACTTAAGAAAACACTGGGAAGTAACCTCGCTTATACCTTCAATATCCTTGACCTTATCATCAACGGAACCGTCAAAATAGAACGTGCCCCTCTGACCTTCAAGAAGAAGATTCTCGGCTTCCTCCCTTGAACCTTTTGGAACCAGCATGATATCAGAACCGAGTCTTCGATCCATATTGTCCATTCCCTTATTAAGGCTCGATTTTATTATGCTTCCCGAAAACAGCATAAACGACAGCACCGCCGTTGTTATGACAAGGCAGGTGCTGTAGAATATGCGGCTTTTTACGCCTGATAAAATACTACGGATCTTACTTTTAATCATCTTTACTTCCGGTAGATGCCAGATATCCGAAATTGACTCCGGCGATAACTAGTATCAAAACACCTATTACGATGAGTGCAGGCTGTGTCTTTGCCTTACATGCCATATCGCTCATCTTGCAAAGTCCTGTGAGTTTAAACGGCAAAGCAAGTACCAATGCTCCGTTAAAGAATTGCGCAATACTTATTCCTGCTCTTGTCCTCTTTTCTGAAAAAAGAGCGGATACGATACCGAGGAGAAGGATAACTGCTCCTACTCCGATCTCAGCCTGCTTTGTATAGTAACAAGCCATCTTCATCTCGCTCTCGCAGACCGGAAATAAAACGGTCGGGATAAGGATGACAAGAAGTCCTGCAAGTAAAAAAAGTGCTGCTACGATAAATCTGTTTTTCATTAGTGTTTTCCTCAGCTTAAGATTATTAGAGATAGTATTCGACGTCATTGATCTGGCCGCCGAGATTTAATACATTCAAGATCTTTGTCCTGTACTCCTGGAAAGTATCCTGAGCACGGGCGCGTGGTCTTGGAAGGTCGATGTCGATTATCGCCTCGACTTTTGAAGGACGGGCTGACATAACAACAACCTTGTCCGACATGTAGATAGCTTCATCAACATCATGGGTGACCATTATCATGGTCATATTGTGTTTCTTCCAGATGTTTAAGATCTCATCTTGAAGATTCATTCTGGTAAATGCATCGAGAGCTCCCAAAGGCTCATCCAGCAGGAGCACTGATGGATGTCCCACAAGTGCCCTGGCAAGTGATGCCCTCTGCTGCATGCCTCCCGACAGCTGGTGCGGATAGGACTTCTCAAATCCTTCCAGGCCTACAAGTTTAACGAAGTCCTCAACATCTCCTTTTCTTTCCTTATAGACATGTCTTGCCTTAAGGCCGAAGGCGATGTTCTTTTCTACCGTCAGCCACGGGAAAAGGTTGGATCCCTGAAAAGCGAAACCTCTGTCGCTTCCGGGTTTCTTGATCTCCTGATCATCTATATAAAGCTTTCCTTCAGTGGCCTTATCAAGTCCTCCGATGATTCGAAGGAGTGTTGACTTGCCGCATCCCGAAGGACCGATCAGGCTTACGAACGATCCTGCTTCAACCCTGAGAGACAGACCGTTTAATGTCTGTACATCTTCTTTGGTCGGGTCGGTATTCGGAAATTTCTTGTATACATTTTCTATTCGTATCTCGCCTACCATTTGATGACTCCCTTCTGCCAGATAAGTACCTTGTCACGTACCTTGAACAACAATGTAAGTGTCAGTGAACAGATCACGGCGATTATGATAAGACCTGCGTATACGCCGTCGTACATCATGACTGATTTCTGCCAGTTGATGTACCAGCCGATTCCGCTCGAGTTACCGTTCATCTCGACAGCCATCAATGTTGCAAAGGATGATACTGTTCCGTAGAAGACTCCGAGGAATATGCTCGGCATTGCGGCAGGGATCGCCACATGAAGTATCTGGTACAAAGTCGAAGCACCGAGTGTTCTTGATACCTCAAAGTTTACGTTGTTGATGCTCTGGATTCCGCTGCTGGTCATTAGAGTTACCGGAAACCAGACCGCGAATGCGATAAGGAACACGTTGGCGCTGTGTGTAGTCGGAAATGTCGACAGAGCAAGAGGTATCCATGCTGTTGTCGGAATAGGTCCGATGATCTTTGTTACCGGGTTAAGCCAGTAGCCTACGATCTTAAAATATCCGAGACAAAGACCGGTCAGGAATCCCACGCTCGCACCCCAGGCAAAGCCCACTGTGAGAAGCTTAAAGGAATCAAAGATATTCTTAAGAAGGAATATCTTGTTCTCGACGATAACGGCCACGAT
>CADCQX010000291.1 GCA_902803695.1 Oscillospiraceae bacterium | reverse complement strand
GGTTTACATATGATGAAGGCGGACTGATGAAAGATAATGAGATGTTCATGCTTTTCGATTCCTACGGTGATCCATTGATCGAGAATACAATGTGCGTCGGTAATGAATACAGCAGTGCCAGGTATATCTGTGCATTTCGTGAAGATGATAACATCGATATCTACTTCAGTATGGAAGACTATGATTTGATAAAAGATGTCATTTACAAAGTTACATGGGATGTTAACAGTAACTCATTAAGTGAGCCTGTTGAGGAGTACGGAGATTTTAAAGAGAATAGCTATCTCTACAGTTCATATTCATCGGATAACTATTTTGCTGTTGTTGAGATGGGATATGATGATATGATTCAGAGATTATTTGTATACAACAGAGAAGACAATGTTGGAGTAATAGATCTGAGTGAGATGGATATGGGAAACTCATGGCTCCGTAGTATCCGTGAAGAAGACGGCATCCTGGTTCTCAACTGTATGAGATATGTGTCAGATATCACGGATACATATTCGACAGAGATCATTTTTGATGTTCAGAAGGGAACCGTTACAGACGTCAAAGAAGCTGGTTCTTCATATTCTAAGCAAAGTGTAAGAGGTTTTGACGGCAGATTATATAGCGCAAAGAATGATGGAATATATGTAGAAGATGAACTTTATATCTCATATGCAGATTGCGATTACAATCTGAGTTCTTTTAGGGATGTAACCGTCCTGTCCGTTGAGGAGAACCGCGTCGTGCTGTCCGGATATGAAGTCGATCAGTATAACGTCAGTTTTGGAAAAGAAGTAGTCTTCCTTGAAAAGCAGAAGAGAAATCCGAATGCCGGAAAGATGGTCATAAATGCGCTTTCTCCGTCACTTCTGAGTTATGGGCTGACAGAAGGGATCATAAGATTCAACAGAGGAGACAGTAAGTACTTCATTAGACCTGAGACCATGAATATACGTGATGTAAATATCGCTTCTGAAACGGAGATCAAAGAGTATTATAAAAAGTTCACGGAAGCGATCCGATCTGACAATGGTCCGGATATAGTCTTTAATGCAGGTGAGTTATCAGGTGTTTTGACTGATGAGATGTTCCTTGATCTGAGCGAAGACATTGATTTGGATGAGGAGAAATACTACACGAATATATATGACCTTACAGCTTCCGGTGATAAGCATTTTGTTATTCCGTTGGAATATGGAATAAGCGGTCTTTTGATCGAGGGTAAAAATATTGATCAGGGGAAGAAGGGCTTTACTTTTGAAGAATATTCAAAGTTTGTAAGTGAAGTTTGTGATAATACGGATCCGATGTCACTTAACACATCAAGAGTATACTATTTTCTTTCGATGTTCGATGCTATGGGTGATTATTGGATCAAGGACAAAACCGTAGATTTTGGAAGCGATTCATTTAATGCTCTTCTTCAGTATGTGAAGGATGTGCCGGAGGATGTTTTCGCGAACAACATATCTTATTATGGGGATCACTATAGTGTCGGTTCTCCTACGAATAAGATCGCACTCATATGTAAGTATGTCGAATGTATAGGATCATCAGATTATGCAACTGCTGCCTCTAAATTTTTGGAGCCTGTACTGTGCGGACTTCCATCTTTGGACGGAACAGGACCTGTGGCTTATCTCGAGTCTAGTGCATCGGTCACTTCCAATACCGGAGTAAAGGAAGGATGCATCGATTTTATAAGAACGCTCCTAAGTACGGAGATCCAGCTTAACTGCGAAGGATTCTGCATGAATAAAGAAGCTCAGGGTATGCTGATGAGTGATAAGTATAAATCAGAACTGTCGGAGTTCTCGGGTAATATTGCCAAGTTCCAGGCTGAAGCTCATGAAAAGGGATACTATGAACCTGATGCGAAGAAAATGGAATGTGTAGAAGATGCGATCGAGAGTGTAAGCTGCGTAACTCACTATAATTATGTTGTGCTTGTTGTCGTCAACAACTATGTTACCGGGTATCTGCTCGGATATAATGATGATGAAGGTATTGTTGACTCGATAAACAACAAAGTACAATCACTTATTGGTTGATAGTAAAGGAAAAAGGGGAACAGGATACATGTATTTCAGAAGAGTAGCGGCAACGATACTGTTATCGTCAATGCTTACGGGAATGGCATTGAGTTTTTCTTCGTGTAAAAAGAAAAAGAATAACGAGCCGCGTTCGTCCAACGTGATCATCAAAGAAGATGACCCATGGTACAAGGCGGATATTTATAATCCGTGCGATTTCTTGGATCCGTATAATGAGATCGAAAGCTTTGACTACTATACAGCTGTTTTTGGAGATAAACTGTTTGTTTCAAAATCAGGCGGTATAGATTATGGCGACGATACTTATAGTTACTATAACAGGATGTTTGGCCTTTTTGATCTGGAAGGAAATCTTATCTGCCAAAATGAGTACAGTTATGATCTTTCGATCGTGGATCAGATATTTTTGGGAGTTACGGCTGAAGGTGATGACTTTAAGATTCCTCTTTTAACGCACTCATCCGCTAAAGAAGGTTATGTATTGAACTACATAACTTGGGACACAGACAGTAATACGCTTAGTGAGCCTGTACCGACAGATCTAATAGTACCGGGAGATGATCTTTTTCAGGCTGTTCAGTCAGACAATATTCTGGTAACCAGCTCCAACGTTTATGGTGAAGATTATTATACTTCCAGCATGACTATAGATGTTTTCGAGGATTCGGAACATATAGGCAGTTTGGATCTTTCAGAGACTGAGTGCGAGGCAATGTATTTGGACTATATCTATGATACAGGCGACTCGATCGTTATTGAGGGTGAGAGTTGGGAAACCTATGCTTACTATTCGGGTGAGCGAGTAAGGATCACATTCGATAAAGCATCACGCTCTTTTGGAGATTTCAGCAGTTACTATTCTGATGGTGTGACTAATGAAATCGAGGGCTTTGACGGAAGGCGTTACATGCTAAAATCCGACGGGATCTATTGCGGAGACGAACTATATCTCTCGTATGTGGAATGCGATGTTAATCTTTTGAATATGTATGACGTGACGCTTTTAAGCGTTGAAGAAGACAGGGTTATCCTTGCAGGAAAAGATTTGATGGAAAAATTCACCTTGGGACTTAGGATCATTACTCTTGAGAAGCAAAGCAGAAATCCGAATGCAGGCAAGATGCTCATCAATGCCCTGGCCGTTACCGAACTTAAAAATGATCAGTATGAGGCTATCCTTCGATATAACAGAGCTGACAATAAATACTTCATAAAGCCTGTTGTAAGATCAGTAACCGAGCTCGATCTTTTCACGTCTGAACAGCTTCAGCAATACTATGATTCCGTTTCTCAGGAGATCAAGTCTGAGACCGGCCCTGATCTGGTATTTAATTCGTATGTGCTGTCTGCTTTCATGAACGACGATTACTTCCTGGATATGAGTGAAGATATCGAAATGAAATACGACGAATATTACTCCGAGATCTATGACTTTACTGCCACAGGCGACAAACATTATATTATCCCGTCGGGCTTTCTCATTAACGGTGTCATGATTCCAAAAGATTATATGGATAAAGAAGGTTTCACGTTCGATAAGTACAGAGAGTTTGTTACTTCATCCTGCGAGGATAACGATCCTATCTCTTATTCTTATACTCGAAAAAGATATCTGGAGCTCCTATTAAACTCGATGAGCAGTTCCTGGCTCAAAGACGGAAAGGCTGACTTTAATACAGAGGAATTCCGTTCGCTATTAACCTTTGTAAAAGAATTTGTTCCTGCTACCGATTTCGAAAATGATCAGGGATATTTCACGGAGTTCCTGTATCCGTATCCATATGAGAGAAAGACCCCTCCGTACACTTTTATATCAGGAGGATTTTTCGGAACTTATACATCGGCATTGGTCAGTGATTCGAATCTGAAACTTTGCGGTATTCCTTCGTATGACGGAGCAGGTCCTGATGCACAGATCATATCTTCCGTATCCGTTTGTGCCAATACGGGAGTTAAGGATGCCTGCATCGATTTCACAAAATATCTTCTGAGTACTGAAGTCCAGCTTAATAATGACTACATCTCAGTTAATAGAAAAGCGATGAGTATGCTCCAAAGCAACAACTACCAAAACGATGCCAAGGAGTTTAAGGATAATCTCGCTAAGTTCCAGTCAGAAGCTATAGACAGAAACGACAATCTATATGATCCGTTAGAGAGAACCCAGAACCAGCTCGACTCGCTTACTGACGATTTTGAAAGAGCAGATGTCTACGATATGACAGTTGTCTACATTATTCTCGAAGAGTCCCGCGGCTATCTTGACGGAGAAAAAGACCTCGATACTGTCATCTCTTCCATTAACACAAAAGTTCAATCTTATCTGGACAGTTTGGGATAACCCGTGCCATAAATTGCCGATAGTTTTAGGACATGATCTTAATTCTTTGTGTAAAATATGTTTGATGAATATTTAGGAAGATATTTTTCGAAGGAGAAAAGACATGAAGGATTTAAGAAAAGTATTGGCCGTTATCATTGCGGCTGCAAATGCAGCATTGAATCCTTTAAGACATCAACGGTCGGTAATTTGTCTCTTAACGAAGATGAATATATGAATACAGGTTCTCAGGGATATCTTGTATTCAATCTCGGAACTGATACGTTGATGCAGATGCTTTTAGGCGAGATGACAGATGAGGAGATCGAAGAATATAAGGAACTCCTGGGAGACATGAGTTTTTTGATCGGATTTTACCAGAGCGGTAACAGGATTATTGAGATCGACTATATTACCGTTGCCGGCGAATTTGAATATGTGTCTTTGTCTTTTATCCTGGAAGAGGGCTTCAGTGATCCGTATCTCGTAGAGAATTCCGAGGCTATGGTCGCGGCTTATGAAGAGGTTTTCGACGATTAAGATACTACTGAAGTAAAAAAGTATGATATCAGCCGTTCCGATGGGACGGCTGATTTCTTAACACAAAAATAATATAAACGTATTTTGATAAGAGACGATATGGGCTATAATCCGAGTAGGGAAGGGTTAGTTTTGTCTAGGAGGTGGAACCTTTGGTTTCAAGACGGATTAACAGATCATTAGCGGCGTTTCTGTGTCT
>CADCQX010000290.1 GCA_902803695.1 Oscillospiraceae bacterium | reverse complement strand
TCTATTTTGTTTTAAAATTGCAAAACGGCACGCCCGGGTCGTTGGACGTGCCGTGATCTTACTAGTCAAAAAGCGGTGTTGAGAAGTACCTCTCGGCTGTATCCGGAAGGACAGTGACTACAGTCTTTCCCGGGCCCAGTTTCTTCGCGAGCTTCAGAGCCGCCGCCACATTGGTTCCGCTGGAGATACCGCACATGATACCTTCCTTTGAAGCCAGGTCTTTGGCTGCCTGGATAGCCTCTTCGTCTTTTACGATGCAGATATCGTTATATATCTCCTGGTTAAGTATCTTCGGGATAACGCCGTCGCCGATTCCCATCTGAAGATGAGTTCCGATGGAACCGCCCGAGAGGATAGCCGCATGCTCAGGCTCTACTGCCCATATCTCGATATCAGGGTTCTCAGATTTAAGTACTTCACCGATACCCGTGATGGTTCCGCCTGTTCCGATACCTGAGCAGAAGCCGTGGATATGTCCGTCGACCTGATTTAAGATCTCGACACCCGTCTGTTTCTTGTGTACTGCAGGATTTGCAGGATTCTCGAACTGCTGCGGAACAAATACGTTCGGGTCTTCGCTTTGCATCTTAAGAGCAGTCTGAAGACACTCTTCGATACATGCACCGATGTTTCCGGCATCATGGATAAGGATAACTTCTGCACCGTAGTGCTCAACAAGTTTCTTTCTCTCTTCGCTGACGGAGTCAGGCATGATGATTATGGTCTTATAGCCTCTGACTGCTCCCACGAGCGCGAGACCTATACCCTGGTTACCGCTTGTCGGCTCAACGATTATGGTGTTCTCATTGATAAGGCCTTTTTCTTCGGCAGCTCTTATCATGTTATATGCTGTTCTGGTCTTGATGGAACCTCCGACGTTCAGGCCCTCGACCTTAACGAGGATCCTCGCGCTGTCGGGACCTACCATCTTCGATAGTTTGACGAGCGGAGTGCTTCCCATCGCCTCAAGAATATTATTGCAGATCATAAAAACCTCTATTATTTGGAATCGTTATATATTATATATGCTCACGCGAAAAAGTCATCGGCAAATTTCGCCGAGCTTCTCACCGAACTTGACAGGAGTCTCCGCATACTCGGAAGAATTCCTGAAAAAATCCTCATAAAGATTTACGCGGTCTTTCTCGAGAAGGAGGATGACGGTGGAACCGCCGTAAAGAAACATGCCCTTCTCGTCGCCTCTTTTGGCAGTGGTAATGTCGTGGTTCTTGATCTTACCGACGAGCATGGCACCGACTTCCACCTGCATGGCATTACCGAAGCGGGCTGTCTTAAGAAGAGTCTTCTCCCTGCTGTTGGTGGTAAAGACGTGCTCCGTCTCAAGAGCTATGGGACGGACCGTATGAAGTTTGCCTTTGATAAACTGAGACTTTCCGACCTCGCAGTCATCGAAGAAGAAATATCTGTGATAGTGATCCACGCAGAGCCTGAATACGAGACAAAGTCCGTCTTCGAACATCTTCGCTTCTTCCTTTGAGCCCAGGAGGTCCGCGATGGTATAACTGCTCTGCTTAACAGGAAGCACGGTATCTTTTTCGATAGGGAAAACAGTAAGAAGACCGTCGCATGGTGCAACAAAAGCCTCCGGATCCATATCTACGGGACGGAGCTCCGGGTTGATCTTACGTGTGAAGAAATCGTTGAAGTCGTGGTACGGGCGGTCCTCATACTGGGACATATCGATACCGTTTTTTCGAACAAAAGAATTGATAAGAGGTCTCGAAAGAGACGAGGAAAGATAAGCGCCGCAGAGCTTGGAAAGCCACGGAGCGCACAAGAGCTTAAGGAATACTCTTCCTATGGGGTTCTTGTAAAGGAATCGCAAACTCTTACTGTCGGGCTGGATCTTGATCGGTGGCTGAGGCAATGTAGGTCTCCTTACCTGTGGGCGACGATCTTCATGACGATAAGGGCTGCAAGTTCCAAAGCGCCGATACCGACCATGATGAGAATGTCTCTGGTACCCGGTTTCTTAAGTTTGAACGGAGTGATGAAAAGCACGCCCGTTATGAGTATAGTTGCAAAATATGTAAAAGTGATATCGATCGAAGTTGCATACTGGATGAGAAGCACCGTCGGGAACAAGAGAGCTGCCGAAGTAACAGGAAGGCCTCTGTATTCCTTGTTGGCACCCGTTCCGCCGTCTCTTCTTCTCTGAGCTTCGAGAACGTTAAAGAATGCAAGTCTTATTAGAGCTGCAAGAACGTAGAATACCAGGATGGTATAAAGAGCCAGATGAACGAGGAGCGTGGATCCGGTCCTGGGGTGGAATCCCCAGGTGTGATCGAAGATACGGAGCATACTTACGCCGATGCTGGCAGGAAGAACTCCGAAGGCTACGAGGTCGGCAAGAGAATCGATCTGGATACCGAAATCGATCTGCATATCTGTCCTGTTCTTCTTTGTCCTCGCTACTTTACCGTCAAAAGCATCACAAAGTCCGGATAAAAGAAGGAAGAACATACCAATATACGGGTGACCATTGCCGCTAAGGGAGCTGAAGATACCGATTCCTGCCGAAATCAGTGAGCAATAAGTCAGCCATACTGTGTAGTCATAATAACCGATCAAGAAACACTTCTCCCATCAAACTGTTCATTACGTAGTATTTTACACATATAGGAGCAAAGTTTAAAGCCCTCTGCAGCGAAGATTGCTGGCAAGATCGATATAAAATGAGCAAACATCAAAACCCGGAACCTTGTCTCTGGTGATGTCGATCATATCGCCGTGGGAAATTCCTCTCCTTCTTCCGTTATCGAGAAGCGTATAATTCTCGCCCCAACGGAATGAAGCAAGGCCTACAAGGCCGTCGTTAGGACCGTCGAATCTGTCGACTACCCTGCAGAACAGGTCGAGCGGTAAAATGCCGCTCCTGCCGTATCTTAAGCCTGATCCGAAGCTCTGTGTGTAGATACCGTTAGCCTCGAAATCGAAGTCGGAAGTCTCGCGGTTGAGTTCCAGACATCTCTCGACAGTCAGCTCGTTGACTGCAGAAAGAACGTCAGGATTACGGTCGCCGAGTCTCTTGAAGATGGAATTGGCGACATATGAGAGAACAGGCTTAGCCTTGCTCGGGATAAGTCCGAGGAAGTAGTCTGCATATTCACAGCCGTAGTGCGGTGTGCTGATGGTCGTAATGGAAGCAACGTGCTTCTCGATGCCCATCTTGGCAACGGCATACTTAACGTCGAGACCGCCCTTGGAATGAGCGATGATGTTTACTTTCTCGCAGCCTGTGGTCTCAACGATCTCTCTGATCCTTGCAGCGATATCCTCTGCGCTCTTTTCGACGTTCTCACAGGATTCGTGATCGCCGTAGAAGATCTTTGCGCCGTTTTTTTCGAGATAATAAGGAATACGGCCCCAGTAGTTCAGTGCCTGGAAATCTCTGAAGAAGATGCCGTGGATAAGAAGGATCGGGTACTTGGTGTCGCAGACATCAGATACCGCTCCGGCCTCATGAAGAGTAAGTCTCATCTTCTCGTTACGGTATTCGCGGATGCTGACCTTGAGGATAAGGACCAGGACCGCAAAGTGAACGATCGGGACCAGGCAGCAAAGTGCGCCGATGACCTTGGAATTGAAATCAAGATAAGCGGATGACATGTAGATGAGTATTATTCCTGTCCAGAGGAACGGGTTCTCGAAAAGAGCGATGCCGGCAATGATCCTGCCGTAATCGATGATCGTGTCTGAAAAACCGTGGAACAAAAACAGAAGGATAAGCGCAATTGCGGTCACAAACGCGCACAGCGTAAAGAATATCAAAAGTCCGCTGCCTATCCCCAATAAGTTAACTTTAAATATACTTCTTTGTTTTTGCCTAATACTCTCACTCATAAACAGAATGGATTATAGCATAAAATAATCAGTCGTTGAGTGCTTTTTTAAGAAAGAAACCTGTTCGTAATTTGCCACTAATAACCTTTGTGTTGGCGACCATCCTGTTATAGTCATCTTCGCTCAGCGATCTGAGCCTATGAGGGATCTCGCTTAAGCTGTCGACGGCTATACCGAGACCGTTACTGACGATGAAATCCGCGAGAGCCGCTTCCTTCCAGATGATGACCGGAAGACCTGATGCGAGGTAAAGGGAAGTCTTGTGCGGATTATTGATAGTAAGATACCTTCCGAAAATGCCGTCGCAGGTTTTAGCCGTCGGGCCGTCCCAGACTATGCCGAAGCTGCCCTGAAGCTTACCCGGAAGTTCCTCAGGCGGGAAGGCTCCCATGATGCCGATATTATCCGTCTTCTCCCCTTCGTAGCCCGGACCGTAGAGATTGATCTTAAGGTCGGACGGAAGTTCGTAAAGATAGCCGGACTTGTTTCTCATGAGATTTCCTGCCACGATCAAAGGCTCGTTAAGACCGCGCTTATCGGAGACCGGCGCGTCAGTAAGATAGTCGAATATCTGAAGATCGATGAGACGAAGTTCGCTTAAGCCCTTCTCCTTGGCAGCTTTGATCATCTTCTCATTATGGAGGATGACCTTGCTCGCGTACTTAAGGCTCTTAGCGTCAAAGAAACTTTTTACCTTATCGAAAATGGATCTGCGGCTGTCCTTGAGAGCTCTGAAAAGTTCCAGGTCGTGGACGAGCATGACGATCTTTACGCCCTTTTTCCTGCTTTTTCGAAGAACAAGAGGAAGAAAGACGGAATGTTCTCTGAACGGAAACTGAATAAAGAGCTCGTCATTTTTCGTGACCTGCTTTAAGTTCTTTACCCAGACAGGGATGATCTTAAACTGCCACCAGATCTTACGCAATTTGCTGTAGTTCGATCTGTCAGGCACATCGATTACGATCGGCATGTACCCAAGTTCTTTCACGATGGACTCAGCATCATCCCTGGCCTTGCCGCGGGCGGTGACGCTGTCATATTCGTCGAATTTTCTCTCAGTGACGTAATACTTCATGAAAGTACCTCTTTAGAATCGATACAACATTTTAACAAGTTTTCGAAGTTTTTTCTTCGATGCATAGGAATAAAAAACTCGGACTCCCAGTTTCTGCTTCAAAGGAAGTTCAGGATTGCCGAAGATACTCCTGTACCTGTTCATTTTATAATCTCCGAAAAAACCGTTGGTCATCTTCTCGAACATGTCGGATATAGCATAGGCATTATCCATGGAGTTTTGACGATCCTCATTAGGCAGATACTCCCTCTTCCTGTTCCTGACCATCAGGAAATAGGTGAAGAAACTCAAGACCGTAAAATCAAAAAGGTCCATATCAACGCCGTTAATATTCTTCTCCTTGACCGTCTTTATACAGTTTTCCCAGTTGTCGAACGGAAGCCTTTTATAGTCGATCAGTTTAGCCGTGGTACTGCCTTCGTGGACCACCTGGAAGTAACCCTCATATGGAAGGATCCTTATCTTCGGGCTTAAGAAGAAAGCCAGGAAGTTGAAGGAATTGTCTTCGTAGAGCTTACCTTCCGGGAAGCTGATATTGTACTTACGGACATACTCGGTCTTATAGAGCTTGCCCGCGATGTTGAGTCGTCTCTGAAGGGACTTGCCGTCGTTAACCTTGTAGCGGATAGTATCGATGACGTGACCGTCTTCCCCTACCTTAAACTGGCCCGATGCCACCATATCTGCATCATGCTTAACCGCCTCGGTAACGAGAGTCC
>CADCQX010000289.1 GCA_902803695.1 Oscillospiraceae bacterium | reverse complement strand
CGTGATAAGCTGATCGATCAGTATATCGCAGCGAACATTGAAGCTAATACTGGCTTAAAACTTAATGACGATGAGTATTACAAGGCTATGGAAGCTCTTTATTCTACTCAGATATCAGACAGGGTTAAGCTCACAAAAGAAAAAGATTTAAAGAATATCTTTTCTACAGAGCGCAATCTCTTTATGAAGAGAAGTACAGCGGTAGACTGGAAACTCTTTAAGAGAGCGTTGAATTTCGTAAACAGGGCGACGGAGGAACTTGAACTGACTGAAGGAAATGCTCTGCTTTATCGTGGCGCAGGAGATCTTCAGAAAAATGGCAGGATCAATATGAACTATGGATTTTTGCGTAGGAATTTCCATAGGACAGGTGGCCAGTGGGGAAGATTCTTTGCCATGAAAGGCACATCGACGGCAGCAAAGAAGCTGAGTCTGTATGAAAAGGGCATGAAGACGCTCAATAACATTACCAAAGCTTCAAATGATGCCACAAAAATATTGGGATTTTCTGATTCAGGATACCTCAGATCAGGAATTAAAACGGTTAAAGAGACTACGCAGGAACATGAAGCTTATGTAATGAAGATTTCCAGGAATGACCAGGAGACCTATATAAAGCTTCAGGGAAAAATTGATGACATTATCAATAAAAACAATTCAGCAACACAAATTGTTGAAAAACTGAAGAAGTATGTAAATACAGAGTTTGGGTCATATATTGATAATGTAGAGTCGACTCTTTTGATCAAGGAAAAGTCAGATGCTCCTGACCAGGATAATATCATTGAAAAGAACGCTAAGGGTGTTTCCCTGGATGCTAAAAAGGGCGATATACGAGACGACTATAATGATCTGAATAAAAAGATCAAGGCAACCAAAAAAAATCTCAAAACGGTTGGAAAAGTCAACGATAAGATACTTACAAAGATTCCGATAGGAAATGCCGGAAAATTCGTTGAGCTCATGGAATACACGGTTGAGAAGGCTGCGTATAAGTTTGCCAATGACAAAGTTTTTAAAGCTGAAGTTGATCCCAATGCGGCGGACGAAATCAAGGCACTGAAAGAAGCAATAGATAATTATGTTTCCGAGACCTTTGAAGAAACAATGAAGGATCTTGTCGGAAAAGGTAATGTCAACAAGGTAAAAGAATATTCAAGATTGTTCAGTGACTATAGAAAGAAAACGGCAATTCGCATCAGTAGTGCTCTGAGAGGAGTGCAATATGTGAAAAAGGCTGCAGATGATGTTGTGAACATTGCAAATTGTGCTTCCAATATCAGTGCCATTAATCAGACAAAGGAGCAGAGTGAGAACTTAAAGGCTGCGGATAAAGAAAAGCTTGATAAGGCGAAAACAAGAGCAAGACTTGACGAGAATCAGCTTAAGAAGGCTAAGATCGCTGCTGATAAAAACCAGGGAATGACAGACATGGCGGCATCCATAAGTAAGACTATGCAGGAGATTGGTATTGGTGAAAGTGCCATTAAGCTTGCGGTCAGGGCTGTAAGCCTTGCTGTAGACGGAACCGGAGTTACATCAGAGATGATCAATAAAATGGTAGGTGCCGGACTTTCATTTGTAAAGTTTGCAGTGCGCATATTTACTGATCAGACTGCTCTTAAGGATTATTATGTTCAAACTGATGCCGGTAAGAGGGAAGTTGAGAAGATCAAGAGCGGATACGAGACCTCAGGCAAAACGAAACTTCTTAATAAATTCAAGAAGGAGACTGATCCAAAGACAGCTTCAACAGATTTGATCAGTATGATAGCTGAAGCCAAGGGATACGAGGACACTGCGGAACTGGTAGAGAACACCGGTATGACCATGGCTCAATCCATAATCTTTAGCGCCAGTGAGTTTAATCCGATGGGTGAATCAAAGGTGATGGCGATCACTGTTATGAGTGTCATGGGACTTGGACACCTTATAGGAAATACCACAACGAAAGCTACTCAGGAGTTGTTTAACGCATTTAAGATGAATCGGTAATCGCAAATTTTTTTAAGTTATTGAAAGGAGTTTTTTATGGACGGATTTATACCTATCGAAGAGCTAAATCAAGAGCATAGACGTATAAACCAGGAAGAAAATCATCAGCTTGATAATGCACAAGCGCAGCAGTTTATGGGAAACTTCAACCTGCATGAAAACAGGCAGGCAGGAGCTATGCGCGCTCAGGGGCAGGCAGTTGGAGAAAAATGGACCCAGAGTCGCAAAGATTTTTTGAAAAGAAGTCTTAATGTTAAGACAGTTAAGCATTTCCCTGAAAAATCAGT
>CADCQX010000288.1 GCA_902803695.1 Oscillospiraceae bacterium | reverse complement strand
TTTTTATGACATTAAGACAAATAAAGACTATATGCCATTTATTCACAGCATGTCAGAGAACACACAAAAAGGCTATCTTAACATGTCGATAACCGGAGGCCCTACAGCTAATACCGAGTTTGAGATATTAATGCGATCAACGATGAATTTCTTCCCTTATGGAGCTGTTCCTTATACTCAATATGTTGATGCGAATCTACCGTCCGTTGCAGAGGTGCTTAAAAGCCAACCGGTACCTTATCATACAGTTGGTTATCATTCATACTACTCTTCGGGATATCGCCGTCCCGGCGTATATGCTCATTTTGGTTTTGATGAAAGTTTTTTTGAGGATAATTATAGAACTGATTATTCTGAAACGGATCTTATTCGTAGTTATTTAAGTGATTCCGCAGATTTCAGACGGGTAGAATCTCTCTATGAGAATTTCAGAAAATCATCTGATGCGCCTTGGTTTTGTTTTAATGTTACAATGCAAAATCACGGTGGATATACACAGAAGTATGAACCGTCAGAAGAAGACAGGGTTTATGTAACTAATTTCGCGGCACCAGATTCATTTAACGGGTATCTTTCATTAATTAAGAAAAGTGATGATGCTTTCCGCGAGCTGGTTGAATACTATAAAAAGTGTGATGAGCCAACAATTATCGCAATGTACGGAGACCATCAACCTAAGTTTGATAAAGACACGCTTGATGTCATGGAAAAACATAGTTCAGGTAGTAATCTTTATAATTATTATGTTCCATATGTTATTTGGGCTAATTTTGACATAGAGGAATCAGATACTTTGGGAATTATGGATAATGGCAGAGTGTTGAACACATTATCTACCAATTATTTAGCGAGCACTGTGTTTGAGATCGCAGGCATTGAACTTTCTGATTATGACAGGTATCTGCTTGATCTTCACAAACGTATGCCTGCTATAACAGCACTCGGTGTTTGGGACAGTAACGGAAAATACTACGCTTCGCCTGAGGCATCACCATATGCGGATGAACTTAGCAAATTGAGGATGATTCAGTACAATTTAATTTTCGATGATAAGAACAGGTTGACGAAGCGTTTTTTGAGTAGTTGAGACAGTTTGTTAGAAAACTGTTAAGTGCTAAATTTGCTAAATAAAGTTGCTAACCTCGATTAACAAGTAGTGTAACATTGTTACACTACTTGTTTGTTCTTATTTTATTTATCCTTTTAACAAAAAGGTAATTTGACACTGAACAACCTCAAACATAAAATAAAATAAATGAATTTGATTATTTTATGAAATCATGAATGCGTTCTGGAGGGGATTTTGTCAAATAATTCAAATATAAATAGAGAAAACCGTGAAGGCATTATATTTTATAGAAGGCGTATCGGTGAATGGATCAGACGTTACATTATTGAACTGATGATCATTGCGTTGCTCATTGCTTTTGCTGCTGCGGTGACGATTATCACTACTCAAGCCAGACATGTATTCCGTGAGGCAAAAGATGTCAGGATGGCATTGAAGTTCGTAGGAACCCAGTATTTTGGAGAGGAGTCATCCATATTTGACGCATCAAAGACCACCGGGCTTAGGGATGGTGCTGCTGAGGATATAGCGGAAGTGTCTACCCGTAAAGGACAAGTATATCTTTATGCATGGGATTCCAAAGAAAATGTACCCTTGATGTTTGAATACAGAAAGGGTGCATTTACAGTCATTTATATTGCTGACAGTTATACTGGCAAGACAGATGAAAACGGAAAAGTGAATAATATGATGGGCAGCTGGGAAGTGAAATTCTCTATCCGTGTTTTGAATTACGATACTGAATGATCGTGTGAAAGGAAGAACCGTATGCCGGAATATAAATATAAAGCTCAGGATCAGAATGGTAAGATCGTAAAAGGACGCACGGATGCGGCTGATGCGTCTGCTCTGCATAAACGTTTTCATGATGAGGGCCTTACATTATTGGATGCAACCCCTGTTGTAAGAAAGGTTGCACTAAAGCCTTTGAAAAAAGCACAACTTGCCGATTTTGCCAGACAGCTCGGAACACTTACAAAAGCAGGTGTAATACTCGTAAAAGCTTTGGATATCGTAGCACATGATGAATCAATCGATGCGTATGAGCGTGATATCTATTTAAGGTTGCGTGACAGGATCGTACAGGGCGTAGCACTTTCAACTGCAATGGAGGAGTTGGAACCGACATTTCCTTCATTGTTTGTTTTCATGATAAAAGCTGCTGAGCAGACCGGTAATATCGATGAAACAGCTTTAAGGCTCGCGGAACATTACACTAATGAGAACGAGCTTGAGCAGCAGGTAAAGAGCTCACTTACTTACCCAAAGATACTTAGTGTTCTTATTGTTGCTGTTATTGCTATCCTTTTTGGTTATGTGTTGCCTCAGTTCGAGGAAATGTTTGCAGAAATGGAATCATTACCTCTCCCGACCGTGATATTGATGGCGATTTCTGATTTTGTGGCGACAAAATGGTACATTCTGTTGATAGTTGTTGCTGTGGGAATCCTTTTTGGAAGAATAATTGTAAAGCTGCCTTCGGTTCGTTATCAGATAGACAAGATCAAGGTAAAAGGAAAATGGGGCAAGCTGACGAAGATCATATATTCCGCTAGATTTGCAAGGACTATGAGTTCTCTTTATGAAGGCGGTATCCCGATATACACCTGTATTGATATTGCAAAGAATACAATTGGGAATTCATATATCGAATCTCAGTTTGATGATGTGTTAAAGAAAGTATCAGGCGGCAGTAACGTATCTGATACCCTAAAGGATGTAGATGGTTTTGTTCAAAAGCTTTCTTCAACAATAAAAGTTGGTGAAGAGACGGGTCAGTTGGGTCCTATGCTTGAATCAGTAGCAGATGATCTTGATTTTTATTCCAGACAGGCGTTAGTTAAATTAACCTCATATATTGAACCGGTAATGATTATTATTATGGCAGCAATAGTCGGTTTTGTTATCATCGCAGTAATTAAGCCTATTTATGACTCGTATGCAACTATAGGAAAAGGCGCATAAGAAAGGTAAGAAAAGTATATGTCTGTAACGGTATTTTTATCTAATACGAACATTCAGATAGTAGTTGGTTCCGGCGTCAGCGGCGGAGTCAAAGTTAAAAAACTAGTGTCTGTAAGTGTCCCTAACGGTGCTGTCCTTAATGGTGTCGTAATGGATGAGAGTGCGTTGGTTTTAGCAATCAAAGAGTGCTGGAAACTTAATAGCATTCCTAAGGGAGATGTTACACTTATTCTTAACAGCCCACAGCTTCGTGCCAATTTTATTGACATGCCTCTTCTTCCTGAAAAAAAGACGACGGAATTTGTTCAGCGAGAATCTAAGGATTCAAGGATGACAAAACCCGTAACTGCATGGTATCCGGTCGAGTCTAATAAGAAAACAAAGACACAGAAAGTAATATCTGAAACGGCAGATGCCCAGTTTATCAATACCTATGTTGATATTTTCAACAGGGCAGGCATAAGGCTCCTTGATATTCACGATGGTGTTACTTTGGCTATTAATCTGCTTAAAGGAACAACACGTAACAAGACCTTAGTTTATATGATCCTTGATGGTACGTCGCTTGTAACAATCTTTTTTTCAAAAGGCCAGTACTACTATCATTCAACTAAAAGAGTATTTAATCAGCCGGGTACAACGGAATTTACACGTGAGATATTTGGCGCTATCTCCGAGATCCGCCAGTTTGCTTCTGCCCAGAAATTGGATGATGCAATTGAGGAGATACAGTTTGCCGGTCTTGGTGAGCAGCAGGTTGTAAGACTTGCTGATGATATGAGTGCTTTCGACAACAGTATTAAACTGTCATCTGTTGTAAGCCCAAGTTATGTTAAGAGTAAGGATGGTATTAAGCAGTTTCCTTACTTCGTATATCCTATTGCAGGACTTGCCAAATTAGGCGTTCCAAGGCTTGATATATTGACGGCAAACAAGAAGAGTGAGGATAGATTTGTTAGAAGAAAGAAAGCTTTGAAAGTCATTCTTCCTGCCGGAGGATTCCTTCTTTTGCTAATTCTGACATATTTATCACTTTTGGTGATCAATGTTCTGAAACAGAATCAGTTAAAAGAACTTAATAGGGTCAATAAGGATCCTGCGACTGTTGAGGCAGTTAACAGGTACGAGCAGATTACCAATGTTATTACCGGAGTCGGCAGCAGACAGGGTGGACTTAATGTATTTCATAAATATATTGATTCCTATCCGATCCCGGATTCAGAGATCAATAAGATCATTAAAAACGCTGCAGATAAGTATGGTGTTGTAGTAATTGTTAATTCTTATAATGCCGATACTGGCATTTTCAGTATTACGGCACAATC
>CADCQX010000287.1 GCA_902803695.1 Oscillospiraceae bacterium | reverse complement strand
ATCGTTTTAAATGGCCGCATGATGTACGAGACGGCTTCTCTTGACGAGTGTATCAAGGGCGCGGCAGACCCGTGCGCATGGAATGCAAAAGAATCCGAATTCAAGTGGTTCTGCGCACAGGAAGGCGAGTCTAAATCATTCTGTGACGACAAGACTGAGACAGTTGTCAACGCTCAGGCCAAAGAGATCGTTGAAGGACAGTACACCGTTTTCTATGCTAACTTCAAAGGCCTCGATCCTAACAAGGAAGACGTCGAGATATTCGTACGCCGTAACTGCTTCATGCCAAAGAAGAACGGCCTCAACTACATTACCGTAAGCGGATTCAAGATCTGCAACGGCGCTACCACATGGGCTCCACCGGCATCCTATCAGGACGGTCTTATCGGACCTCACTGGAGCATGGGATGGATACTCGAAGATCTGGAAGTATTCAACAGCCGCTGCTGCGGAATCTCTCTCGGTAAATACAGAGATATCGAAAACGATATGTACTTCTACACCGAGCACTTAAAGAGCCCTACACAGATGGAACGTGACGCAGTATGCAGAGGTCAGTATCACGGCTGGACAAAAGAGCGCATCGGTTCCCACCGGATCCGTCGCTGCGAAGTCCATCACTGTGAGCAAACAGGTATCGTCGGACGTATGGGTGCTGTATTCTCAACCATTGAAGACTGTCATATCCACCACATCTGTAATTCACAGCAATTAGGCGGAGCTGAGACTGCAGGTATCAAACTCCATGCAGCCATCGACGTTACCATCAGAAGAAATCACATCCACGACTGTATCATGGGTGTATGGCTCGACTGGGAGGCACAGGGTGCGAGAGTATCTCAAAACCTCATGTATAACAATGAGCGTCCGAAGGGACTGGCGCAGGCACAGGGTGCTATGTTCTCCACTGATGTCTTCATCGAAGTAGGTCACGGACCAACGCTCATCGATAATAACCTTCTCCTGTCCAACGTTTCCATCACCATTCCGAGTGAAGGAATCGCAGTTGTCCATAACCTGATCTTCGGCGGATTCAGTCTCATCAATTCAGGTGTAGACAGTATCGAGAACGGCCAGCGCGAACCACGTTACACACCGTATCACATTCGTCACAGGACTGAGGTCGCAGGCTTCATGACGATCCTTCACGGAGACGATAGGATCTACAATAACATCTTCGTTCAGAACAAACCTGCAGTAGAAAAGGACAACGGTCCTGAGCATCCGTTCAACACTGTTGTAGGAACTGCTCCTTTCGACATCTTCCCTACTTATGATGAGTGGATCGGAAACTTCATGATGGACGAAGAACCTGATATGGGAAAGCTTGCAAAGTTCCACTTCGGTCACCTTCCTGTATGGCTCTCAGGTAATGCTTATATCAACGGTGCTACAGTCTGCAAACATGAGACTGATAATCTCATCGTAAAACGTAAGAAAGCAAAGATCACACTTAAGGGCATGACATTGAAGAATAATCTCAAGGAACTCATTGGCGATTATGCAACCGGTATGATCTCCACCACTACTTTGGGATATGCTTTCGAACCTGAACAGAGATTCGAGACACCTGACGGAAAGGACATCATCTTCAACAGGGATTTCTTCGGAAATCACAGAGGAGCATCCGTTATCCCGGGTCCGTTCGCGACACTCGAAGATGAGATTAAAATCGAATTCTGACATGCAAATTGGCCTTGTCCCATAAAGTATAATACTGATTATCAACTTCTTGACACTACCCAAGGAGCTAAAAAGCACGGAAATAAATATCTCAAAGGTCTTTAATATCGGGCTTTATTTGTTGTGTATGCATTCCGGATGAGTATAATGTATTGTGGATTTGGTATACACACTAAATCCAGCGTAAGGAGTAAAAAATATGCAATTACCTTTCAGTTGGCCTGTATCCGAAACATACCAAAGTGGTTCACTGGTAATGGGTGTACTATTGTCCCACGAGAACATTTCAAAACTATACGACAATAACTATATCCATATCTTTTGCAAACATGTTGATAGCATGTGGGATGTCAATCTGCAGTTTTGGGGAGTGAGCTGGGAAGATTTCAGACTGTCGGGCATTTTCGAGATGAATTTATATCATCTGAATCTATTTTCCGATACATCATTCGATGAGTTTGTTAAAGAAAGGATTGCTCAAGAGAACTATATCCTTCTGCATTTTATAGATGAGTTCTTTCTTCCCTATTCCGGATGTTATCAAAAGAAACACTTTATCCATGACGCATATATTATTGGATTCGAAGACGAATTCTATTATGTTTTGGCATATTCTGAAAGGAAGCTGCAAATACTCAAAGTCCTAAAAACCGACATATGGAATGCGCTAACATCTTGCTACGATTATAAAAAGGAAGTATATTTCTGCTCTTTGAGACCTAATCATGCTGTAGAAGTCAAAATAGATTACAGCAAAATGAGAAATGACTTCCTGTTGTATCTTGGAGAAGAAACCTCTGACAGCAAATCGATTCCATCAGAGGATCATCATTCTATCAGTGTTAAACCATACACACCTACGTTTGTCCCTGAATACATTTATGGCATTAATTGCTATGATGAAATAATCAGGCTGTTAGAACTGACAACCTCTGAGGATTATTTGGACATAAGACCTTTCAGATTGTTGTGGGAACATAAAACCATCATCACTGAACGAATAACGAAAATACGTGACGAATTCAATTTGGTCAATGTAGATTTGGAAGTTTTCGATCAAATAACAGCCAAGGCAAAATTGATCTTCACATTAGCTATCAAGTATAAAATGGTTAAAACAGACAAATTGAAAGAACGAATTATTAACCATATCCGAGAATTAAAAGGAACTGAAAAAGAGGCACTGGACAGTTTCTTAAATGAATGGACAATAGAATAACATTTGCAAAAAAGCAGTTCCAATATAGGAGCTGCTTTTTTGCAAAGAACTAACAAATCTTATTTTACAAAGCTTCCAGATCTTCAAACAAATTGATCGACCTCAGGTATTCCCTCAACCTGACAATACTATTGTTTTTTAAGTCTTTAGTCATTGGAAATATCTCTTTGTACCAATCATCAATGTCGCAATAAGCCACAGAATTGCCATTGGAGAAACGAATAGCATTGCTCAAGAACAAGTCTTTCAAGAAATAAATATCATGATCCCAATCGTCCGGATAAGTCTTTCCTCTGAGCATTGTACCTGCTTCAACAAAGTATCCTTCTTTATTAAACCTATTCATGGTGTCCTCACAGAATATAAATCCGAAAACATCTAGTTCGTAATCAATATTTGCAGTTTCCAACAACTGCTCGATATCATCAACGACGGACTTTGTGCATCTTCCAGTCTGAATACAATCATCGAAAACAGCTATCTTTAGTTTTCCTTCCTTTTTAACGCAATCGTCTACTATGTCCTTACACTGCTGCAACAATGTCTTTCCTTTACTTACTCCAATAGTAAAGTCAGAGTAGAAAGGATCACTCTCATCGCTCAAAAAACGAGCAGTTCTTACATTTCTTAATTCATCAGCAATTGTGCATCCATATTTATTTTTATACATTTCACTTAAAGATTGCATAGCGTATTCACCATTACAACCCTGTGAAATAATAACATCATACTTCTTCTGCGCACGGAATAATCTATCACCCAATTCTTCACAAACATGATCCCAGTTAATCAAGACATAGTCCTGATAGGCCATATCCAGATTGGCAAAAGCTTCATTCAAATACTTCCATATGTTCCTTTTGATGTCTCCGATCTCATCATTCCCCATTCCCTTTTGCTTACATATTCTTTCAATATGATAGGTAAGGTCATCAAAAAAATACAGGTTTTTAATCATGTGGTTTCTCCTTTATACGAATATTATCTTTTTATCTTCAGCGTACTCTATGACACTTCCCGGCAATACTATTGCATTCTTAAGTTTGACGCCCTTTTTTACGATGCAATTCTTCATAACAATGACATTGTCCAAATCCGTTTCGTTTTCAACAATTGCATTTTCCTCTATCAGGTTATTGAGAACTTTGCTTATTACTCCACTATGCTCAATAATCGGATGCTGGTAAGCAGTCTGCAGGCCTCTCCATGTTCCGATATCTTGACAAGTTGCATTAACTCTAACGCATTGCACTTTCATCTTCTTTTCAAGGGCTAAAGGAATAAGGCTGTCTATCCATGGATCAGCACTATCAAATGTCATCTCATTCACAAGACTCCATACTTCTCCGGAAACCACACTCATTCCGACTTCTCTAACAACAGTCGTATCTGGTGTGTAATTACCTGAATGGAAATAAACTCCATCCTCATTCTCTCGAATGAATAACAACTTAGCCAATTGGCCGTACATATTGTACTCGCTTCCACTACAAGCCAAGGAGATCGCGCTACCAGTCGAAACATGTTCCTTTATTACTTTCTCATAATCTGAAGGAAGCATCATATCACAATTGATAATAACTACTGTATCGTTATAAAACAGCTCAGAAACTTTTCTCCAGGTATTTTCCCATCCTTTTTTTAGGTGAACTGTTTTAAGTTTTATATCCAGATCCTTTACTGAGTCATAAAAATCCGATTCAACGCCCTTATCATAGAAAACCGTTATTTCAGTTATATCCCATTTCTTGAACATCAGACATTGATAATACAATGCATTGTGATTCATATACGGAACCATGGCCTTAGATGTATTCTCGGTAAACGGAGCTAATCTGCTACCGGAACCACAAGATAAAATTAAACCTTTCATGTACAACTCCTTTCCTTAAACTGAGTTATTCTCAAGAATTTTCATGTTTATAGCCAAAGTATCCCCTACCCATCTTTACAAGCTGGTTTGTATGGATTATTTGGCAATATTCTCTGGAACTATCGATTACCTACCTGCATCACACCAATGATGATATTCTGTTTTATACGAAGGCGAACATATAGCCATTAATTTAACAACATCATCTGTCGTGTTTTTACTGCCATGTTTCATTCCTCTGGGAACACAAACATACTCACCTCTTTTGCAGGTCTTAATATCATCACCAATATAGATGTCCAGTTCCCCTTCAACGACATACAAAAATTCATCACACTCATCGTGATAACACAACGGTTCTACATTCTTTGGCGGAATATAGATTATATCTATGCTCATCGAATCAAATGATCCGATGCGATCCATACTGAGTCCGTTAAATAATTCAATCTCTCCTATCATGCTGCACACTCCGTTCTCTTCATCAACTTTTTAACATAATGCCAAAAAACAATATCCGCACTAATTCTGTAAATTAGAAAATCTATCTTTTTGCAGTTCCAAAACATGATAAGCGCATATTTGACTCGATGAAGAATATCAGAGTCATATATCTCATCATTTCGCTTTCGAAGTTCGGCACAACCGATAGCATGCCATTTTTTTCTCACAAGAATTCTTTTGAGCGTCATGTTATATCCGTGATACACTTCCATAAGCGGAGAGAATTTAATTTTTTTCCCGCTATCTATTATTCTCAAAGAATAATCTCTGTCTTCCGCTGTTTCAATTTCTTCGTTAAATCCACCAATTTCTTGAATAGTCTTTCGACTAATTGCAAAATTAAAGCCCTGCAGTTTCCTAACCTCGCCGACCTCCTCTTTCGCATAATAATGCTTCAGTTGTTGGTTTTCTTCATGGAGTTTTGTCTTAAAGAAACCCTTTGCATTATCTGATTCAATTTCCAATAGTGAAATAACATCATAAATATATTCATATCTTCCAAATCTTGAAACTGAACTTGCCAATACACTTCCTTGAATCGCGGCTTCATCCTCGGAAACTGTGCATACAGAATCCTTTAATGCTTCCACATATCTCTCACCGATTTCGCAATCACCGTCTATATAAGCGATCCATTCTCCTTTTGTATGAGAAATAATGAAATTTCTGGCTTCGGAAGGAGTCATTGTGTTTGACGTGACAAATTCGGATATGTTCTCTCCCTCATATTTTTTCTCGAATTCCAAAGGAGTTTGAACTAACGCTACTACTTCAACATCTCTACAATTCTTGGTTTGCTCAACTAACTCATCCATGAGTGTCTTGTAATTATTTAAGTATGGTGTATGTGTTATCACTCCAATACTTATCATGTATTCATTTTCAATCATATTTTTCCTCCTGCTCTTCGCAGATAAATTACGAAACAATACCAGATTCGATTAAAGCTTCCAATAAACGTTATATCAGCAGTCCTTATGCTGTTGATAAATAACACTATTTTTCTGTTTGCATCTGATAAATCTGTATAAAGATCAATCGTTTTTTCAGCGGATCATTTACTCAAAAAACAGATCTGTTCGCACCCAAAACAGAGCAAAATACCCCATTTTTCAGCTGTTTTTTCCAAAAAAACGGCATAACATGCCATAGCCATTAGATCATGCTTCAATAATAAATCAGGATAAATTCAACTTTGTGCTTTGTCTTATTCTCTACTCTTACTACCTACTCGCACGACCTAATACATGGCATTATTATGCCGTTTGAATTCACTAAAACTCGAATGACTTTCTAAATCAAATCAGAAAATACAATTGCATCTTCAGTTTGACATTATTGATTATTTTCTTACCTTCACAGCAAGTGCATGTGCATACAACTTTTCTGTTTCAGCAAGTTTAATAATGCTATCAGCATTTTTCTTGAGAGCTTCTTCGGTGTACTTGATTACACTGTAGCCTCTCATGAATTCGTTAACAGACATTCCGGCAGAAAATCTTGCTGTTCCACAAGTTGGCAAAATGTGATTTGAACCACAATAATAATCACCAACCGGTTCAGTACTATATGCACCTACAAATACTGCTCCAGCATTAACGATCTTTTCGGCAACTTCTTCGCCGGATTCACAGATTACTTCAGCATGCTCCGGAGCGATCATATTAACAGCCTTTATAGCATCTTCAATATCATCAACTACAAAAATGTCTCCATAATTTTCAAAAGTTCTCTCTGTAGCATCAACCAAATTATTCTCTTTGGATAATCTTTCGATCTCAGCATTGATCTCATTTGCTTTCTTTTCGGAAAGACAGAAAGTAGTACTAGCTTCAAATCCGGTTCCATGCTCAGCCTGAGACATCATATCTGCCGCAACAAATGTTGCATTAGCGCTATCATCAGCAATAATTGCTATTTCTGAAGGACCGGCTAATGAGTCAATCTTTACCTGACCATACAACAACTTCTTTGCCATCTGTGTGTAGTTATTACCAGGTCCAAGTACTGCATCAACTTTTTTAACTGTTTCAGTTCCGATAGCTACAGCTGCCAATCCCTGAGAGCCACAGATCTTATAGTAATTCCTTACTCCAAGATAATCAGCTACATACAGGAGATGTTCATCAATTGTTCCGTCCTTTCTAGGTTTGGACAATACATATATATTTGGAACCCCTGCAACAACTGCCGGAATCAAGTTCATATACAACGAAGAAATAAGTGCGCCATTCGCTGATGGAACTGTTACGGCAACACTCTCAATCGGTTTATATTTTCTCTGGAGAACAACACCGTCATCATATGTTTCTTCATAACCCAAAAATAACTGTTTTTTGTGGAATTTGATTATATTATCACAAGCTTCTTTAACGGATTTTTTGAACTCTTCCGAAACACTCTTTTTTGCAACTTCAAACTCTTCATCTGATACCATCAAACCGATTTCATCTATATCAGAACCATCAAACTTTTTCATATATTCGTGTAATGCCTCATCTCCTCTTTCGCGAATATCGGCAATAACACCCTTTACAACCTGTTCAACACTTTCAGGAATTCCGCTTCCTCTGTTAGTCAGGTTTTTGAACCTTGGATTGTCATAACTAAACTTGCTTACCTTAACCATAGTGGTTTCTCCTTATATATTATTATTATTATTTATTATAAAAAGCGTAGTCATTTTATCACTATTTTGTTGTCTATTCAAATGCTGATTTTTAGGGCTTTTTGCCCTGTTAGCTTCTCTGTTCGTTTATCAGGTTGACCAAACCCGATGTACAGATCAGCACTATCTCCCGTAACACCCCTTTCGCCATTTTCATTAACAGTCTCGAAAGTCTTGGACGATATATCGATCAAGAAATCCTTCCTGTCTTTTTTGCCAATAGATACTCTCTTAAATCCGCAAAGTTTACTATTAGGAACTTCGTCGTCCGTATTGTTCACATGAGCATAAACTTGAATCACTTCTTCAATATCACGATCACATTCATTAATCACACTCACTTTAATACTGAGTCCGTCTTTTGAAGCCTCTGAGAAGTTTTTGTTTCCAACTATTTCGGCTTTATCAATAGTAGCTTTTCCGTATGTTAGTCCGTATCCGAATGGGTATAGCGGCTCTTTTTCAAGATATCTGTATGTTCTGCCTTTCATCGAATAATCATCGAATTCAGGGAACCCTTCAAGATCTCTATAAAAAGTAACGGGAAGTTTACCGGAAGGAGAAAACTCTCCGAAAATCATTTGAGCAATATCTCTTCCTCCCCTTGCTCCTGGATACCATGCCTGAATTATCGCATTTGCTTTCTCATCAGCATACCCGAGATCCAGAGCACTTCCAGCCATCATACAAACAACAAAAGGAACGCCTGTCTGAGCAATCATTTCAAGAAGTTCGATTTGAGATGGTGGAAGTTTAAGGGACTTCTTATCTCCGGAACTATACTCACTGCAAGTATCACCCTCTTCACCTTCCAATGTTTCATCCAGGCCAAGAACGAGTACAACAACATCTGACTTTTGTGCTACCGTAGCCGCCTCAGCAAATCTGTCTCTCGGCCAGCACATACGTTGTACCTTCGGGCCAAACAAATGGCATCCTTCTGAGTATAAAACTCGGACATCATCTCCCACATAATCCTGAATTCCTTCAAGAACAGTAATGTATCTTGAAGAAGTACCATAGTAGTTTCCAATCAGTGAAAGACGGCTATTGGCATTTGGACCTATAACACCTATTGTCTTGATCGAGTCTTTTTTCAAAGGAAGGATTCCGTCGTTTTTCAAGAGAACCAAACTCTCCTTAGCAGCACGAGATGCAAGATCAAGATGTTCTTTGCACTCCACCTTATCAAAAGGAATATCGTCATATTCAGTTTTGTCAAACATTCCCAGAAGAATTCGGGTTGTTAAAAGACGAGTAGCCGATCTCTTAAGAACTTCAATATCGATAAGTCCTTCTTTATATGCATCAAGTATCCTTTGATATGTACACCCGCAGTTCAGATCACATCCGTTATCAAGCGCAAGTTTTACACTTTCCTCAGGGCGGGAAGTAATCTTGTGTTCTTCATGAAAATCTCTAATAGCCCAGCAATCAGACAAGTAGTGACCTTCAAATCCCCACTTTCCTCTAAGCACTTCGTTCATTAAGTAAGGGTGAGCGCAACACGGATCTCCATTCGTTCTGTTATAAGCACCCATTACCGCCTCTACTTTACCATCGACAACACAAGTCTCGAACTGCGGAAGATATGTTTCCCACAGATCCTTTTGAGTTACTTTGGCATCAAAATGACGTCTTACTGCCTCCGGACCGGAATGAACCGCAAAGTGTTTAGCGCACGCTGCTGTCTTAAGGTATTCTTTGTCTCCTTGAAGCCCCTTAATAAATCTGACTCCAAGTTTTCCGATAAGAAACGGATCCTCTCCATATGTCTCATGTCCACGTCCCCACCTCGGATCTCTAAACAGGTTCAGATTAGGCGCCCATAACGTAATACCTTTATACAAATCTCTGTCATCGTGAGCAATCTGCATATTATACTTTGCACGAGCTTCTGTAGAAATCGCATCGCCTATCTCTTGAAGGAGATCATCATCAAATGTTGCTCCCATACCTATAGCCTGTGGAAATACTGTAGCTACACCTGCTCGAGCAACACCATGTAGACCTTCATTCCACCAGTTATACTCTGGAATCCCCAGTCTATCTATAGGTTCCGAATCGAACTTGAGTTGCGAAGCTAATTCCTCAACCGTCATTTGCTCAACGAACTCTTCAGCTCTTCTTCTCGCTTCTTCTCTGTTCATTTATTTCTCCTTTTCTGTTACAGATATTTATCCTGACAACCGCTATTTTTATCGCTATATTTTCTTATGATCCCGTTCCCGAATATTTGCTGGCCCCTAACATCCAGACCTTATATGAAATGTAAAAAAAGAATATTCCGTACACCGGAGAAAGCCACGTAAGAATAGGTATCTTTTCCGGTCGTAATACTACCAAGCTGGGATAGTAGGCTATAAAAGCTATAGGTATGATGAAAGTAAAGATCAGTCTGAAAAATGTTGAAAAAATCGTTACCGGATATTTGGCATAATCTCTGAACTTGCTCATTGTTCCAATAACATATCCGGAATTTGTCAGATAGAAGCAAGTTGCGGCTGCAATATTCATAATTGCGATCATAAAAAGCGAGGCAGAGATTAATGCAACAACAAGTAACGCTATACTTATAAAATTGACTGAAAGTCTAAGCTTTGTCCATGCATAAATGAGCGTTCCTAATCCGACAAAGAACTGACCTATTCCTTTAGTATCAAAATCCTCTGAAATGAAATAGAAAAAGATGTTGATCGGTCTAAAACAATACTTTATAAAGTCCCCATCATATACATAATGTCTCAGATTCCAGTTATTATCAAAGAGACATTGAAGCGGTGTAAGAGCTATCAATGAAAAGCCATACAAAAACAGCATTTCATGATATGTCCATCCACACACACTCGGGAAGTTTAAGAAAGTGATGTAAAAAGCCAGAAGTTCCGAAGCGTCAGTCAACAGTATTCCGATAATCGAAATAATGAAATCTGAACGATAGCTCATCTTGCTTTTTATATCCTGAACTATTATCTTTCCGTATATTTTCAAGTAAAACCTCAGTTTACTCATTACAAGTTTTCTCCTTCAATTTCAGAAAGAAATCTTTGACTATATATTCCATTCGAACTCAACCTCCATTTACGGTGATCACTCTTTCAGATAACCGCCAAAAGAGCTTTGCCAGGGCAAATAGCACAACAACCCAAATCGCCTGTGTTCCAAGCATTTTCAAAGAATTAAACATAGATAAGTCACCGGTAGTTAAAAAGGTTAGAGGGGTGTTGTAAATTGCCTGGAAAGGCAGGAACATAGCAATTGCTCTGAGTTTACTCGGAAAAAACGCCAAAGGGACAACAGCTCCGGACAGAAACAAAACTACAACCTGTTTCATTATGTTTATTCCCCATGTTGACTCAGTATACAAACATACTGTTCCAATCAGAAAATCAATCGAGAAATTGATAAGCATTCCAAGTGTTGCGGCTATCAGATAATACAAAATGTTTATCCCCATTGGAATTGCACCTTTTGTTATGATCTGAACAATAATAAACGTAGGAATGAAAGTTACCACAAAAGCAGCAATATTCCCGCCTTCGATTCCAAACAGTTTATATTGTTCAATCGAAATAGGCTTTAATAATTCGAGAACTATCCTTCCACTCTGAATGGATCTTCCCATTTCCCAGACCAAATATGCCTCCATAAAGGTGAACTGAGCAGATGCCAAAACAAGATAGATCATCGTATCATTAAAAGACATTCCATTGACAATTCCATTATCAACAGATGCAAATATGGCTTTCCACAGATTGTAGATTACTATCAGGTAGATAATGTTTCCGATAAACATTACGAACGCACTTAATCTAAACTGTAAAAACTCCATAATCGAAGCTCTTGTCAGCGAAACCCAAGCCTTAATCCTCATGACTTACATCCGCCTTTTCCAGTTTTTTCGTTCTCTCAGAGTCCTCGTAGATCTTTTTTATTACACTTTCGGTTGATATCTCCTCAAGACGCACATCATAGATAGTCATCTGTTCCTGCAGAAAAGACAGAACTTTCATCAGATGCACTTTTGACTCATCTAACAAAATGGAATACCATCCTTCTTCTGTTCCATAAATAAAATCATTACCCGGAAAATTAGATTCGATTTTATTTTTAATGTCATCCAACTGAGCCTTCGCTTTTTCTTCAGAGACAACTTCATTACTTTTATTTGTTCTTATCTTGAGTGTTCTGTATGCTCCGAAAAAGTTTCTCAAATGTTCGATATCGTTATCGTAAAGCATTGCTCCTTTATCAATAATGATTATTCTCTCGCACAGCGCATCAACATCACCCATATCGTGTGTAGTAAGGATGACTGTCGTATTTTTTTCTTTATTGAGCGCCTTGATCAAATCTCGTATCTTCGCCTTCATTGACACATCGAGGCCGATTGTCGGTTCGTCAAGAAAAACTATAGGCGGATTATGCAGAAAGGCGGCTAGGATATCACTCAGAGTCCTTTGTCCTAGAGACATTTGACGAACAGGTTTCGAATACAGTTCTTTAATGTCCACTAGAGACTCATACAAAGCGAGCATATCCTTATAGTCCTTATCGCTTATCCTATATATATCCTTCAGAAGTTTAAATGATTCGATTAGAGGTAGCGACCACCAAAGCTGAGATCTTTGACCAAATACAACCCCGATGTTTTGTGCGTTAGAAGTCCTATTCTTGTATGGAATACAACCGTTTACGAGTATTTCTCCTCGTGTCGGCTGCAACACACCCGTCATCATTTTTATAGTCGTTGATTTTCCTGCCCCGTTAGGTCCCAAATATCCGACAATTGTTCCGGACTTGATAGTCAAAGACACGTCTTTAACTGCTTCTACGATTTTGTAGTCACGCGAAAACAAGTCTCTGATACTACCTTTTAGGCCTTCATGTCTGTTCAGGACTTTAAATTCTTTATCAACATTTTTTAGTTCGATAACGTTCTTCATCGTGGTTCCTTTTTAATCTTATTTGTTTATCGCTATCCCGAAATGAGCCTCTATCTTTTGGCTTCTACGCTCTTCGTTCCGTAATAAGATTTAGGTATTATCTCTTTAGAGAGTCTTACATCGATCAATGATGATCTGCTGCTTGCTACCGCTTGCGACAGGGCGTTTTTCAGTTCTTCAACACTATCAGCTCTATAACCATCGACACCTTGTGAATTTGCATATTTTACGAAATCAACACCCGTGCAACTACAATCGACCACATATTCATGACCTTTGCACCATGCTTCCTGAGTTCCCAAAGAACCGTTGTTAAACACGATCCAAATAACATTGATATCATTTTTCGATGCGGTACTTAGTTCGTTTCCCATCATCATAAATCCACCGTCTCCGCATATGCAGAACACTTTTCCCTGAGGATTTGTCTCCTTCTGAGCGCAACGCACACCTATTGAAGCGGCAACCCCATGTCCCATTGATCCATTTCCGCCGTTAACAATGAAGTTATTATTTCCGTTTACAGAGATATAACGCTCGGCCCAATAAGAGTTTTGACCCACATCAGCTACAACAATAGAGTTTTCATCCAGATATTGATTTATTACCTGAATCGCCTTATATGGTGAAAATAAATAGTCCTTATCTTTCTCCAAGTCATAATCCTGAAGTTCAGAACAGTCACAATAGAACGGTTTATCCGTTCTTCCTGAAACTCTTTTCGAAAGTTCGGAAAAGAATACCTTCGCATCCATTTTCACCTTTATTACAGCTTGGTAATTTCTGTTCAGTTCATCATCATCCAAGTCTACTCGTATGATCCTTTTATTTTCCATTCCATTCGTCCAACCGGCAGTAGAAAGATAATTCAATGTAGCTCCAACAACAAGGATGATGTCCGCATTTTCAATACTGGAATTCGCGATTCGATTTCCATAGCATCCCATAACCCCCAAGTAGTTTTCTTTTCGGTTATCTATCTTTCCTTTTGCCAAATACGTCGAAACTATCCCCATTCCGAATTTGTTGGCAACAACATCAATATCCGAAGGAAACGCGTCTTTAGCTCCATTTCCGATAATCAAGACTATTTGTTTTCCCTGATCAAGCATTCTTTCAACTTCATCAATAATTTGACTGGTTTCTGATACAGCGCTGTTTTCAGCAGTCAAATTGGCGATACAAGACGAATCTTCTGTGTTTACGCTATAGTCTTCTCTCAATATTTCCTCGTCTATCTCAAAATATACCGGGCCCTTTCTGTCAGCTCGGGAGATTTGTATGCCCTGATTAAGCTTATTAACTATCTCATCTGCCGACAAAATGCGCTGACTATCCTTGGTGATATATTTCATCATACTCAGCACATCCGGAGTCCTTCCGTATCCGGTCATTTCCTGGATTCCGTACTTCCCGTATTCAGAAATATTAACTTGCGCCGAAAGCGCAATCACAGGAATCGAATCATAATAACTTGAAATCAATCCGTTTACGGCACTTGCTATACCAGGACCTGTAGTAGAGATAAAGCATCCCATATCTTTTACACGGGCATATCCGTCCGCCATATAAGAACACGCCAGCTCCGTCTTACTGGTAATCATGTTCATTGAAGCATCACGTTCAATCCTGTCAAACAACGGCAGAACATTTACGCCCGGAACACCGAATACGGTATAGATTCCGTTTTTCTTTAATTCATCAACAATGTATTCTGAACACTTTTTCTCGCTCATACTTTGATCATTTCCCCTTAGGCACTTTTAAGAATTCCTCTTTCAACAGAGTCAACGAGATTACCGACGATAAGCAAATAGTCCATATCCATATCCTCGTCTGCGAATTCCATATCATATATGTCCTCAAGATCAGTGATAATCGTCATCACCTGAATCGAGTCCATTCCCAGATCCTTAAAAATATCTGTACCCTCGTTAATATCAAGCGAATTCACATAATCTGTATCTTCACCCGTCTCGGCAATTGCTGATCGTATTACATCTATAGTCCTTTCAACAATCTCTTCTCTGTTCATAACTTCTCTCCTTCGTTGTTTCTAAGTTTCGAAATAACACTTATCACGTGATCCATCTGTTCTTCTGTTCCTATTCCAATACGAAGATAGTTTTCCAATCCCATCGAACGCAGATTTTTCACCATAATGTGATAGTCGGAACACAAACTCTGGCATACTTCATCTGCGTTCTCTATATATATCGTTACAAAATTCGTTTTGCTTTCGACGTAGAAAATGTTATTAGCCTTCAGTTTCTTCATAAATAGATCCCTGTTATGCTTACATGTCTCCACATTCTTTTTTACCCAGGAATCATCACTCAAAACACAGCAAGCAGCTTTCTGAGCCAATCTATTGACATTAAACGGCAATGCCTTTTTGACTTTCGCTAAATCCGATATGTTTTCTTCAGTAGAAACTATAAAACCACAGCGCAGTCCCGCCAAAGAATAGGCTTTGGAAAAGGTTCTCAAAACATAAAGGTTTTTATACTTTCCTATCAATTCCAAAGCCGAAGATACACCGTCGCCCTCGGCAAAATCCATGTAAGCTTCATCAAGGATCAAATCGACATTCTTCTCTTCGCATCTCCTTATCAGTTCTTCTATCTCATCATATTTCAAGACCGTACCGAAAGGATTCTCAGGATTACACAAGTATATTGCATTAACACAATCTAATTCACTGTATATTCTTTCCAAAGAGACTTTATAATCCTCCAACTGTAATAGATGAATCTCTGATCCAGCTATTTCAGATGAATACAAATATCCCATAAAACAATGTTCAGGAATCAAAACCGACTTGTATTTTTTTGATATAGCCACTGATAGGATAATCTCATCCAACCCGTTTCCAATCGATATCTGTCCAGGAGCAACTCCATAGTATTTTGATATAGCCTCCGTCAACTCAGTACACTTTGTATCAGGGTATAGATTAATCGACTGTATTTCATTCTTCAGTGTCTCACGAATAACATCAGAAAAACCGAAGATGTTTTCACTAAGATCCAACTTTATATTAGCCATACTAATATCCATTCTTTTCTCCCTCGCATTTCTATTTTCTGTTTAAAAGCATCGTTCAAAGTATTTGAACTTTCTTCCGTCCTTAAGTTCTTCCACGTCCTCTATTTCATTAAGTTCCACATTAGCGTCATATTCTAATAACGCAGTGAGATAATCCTTCAAAAAGCTTCTGTACTCCTCATTAGCACAATCCACTTCTTTTCTGGAAAAATAGAACGCAAAAGAATCCGGACTCAATTGCTTGATTTTGTGTTGCTTTATGTCTAATCCGAATTTGTTACACATCAAATGAACAGAATCGGTTATTACAAAAGGCTCCATTATTGTTCCGCTTTTAGTCTTCAGCAAGTCATTAACTCTAGTGCCATTCAACGTAAAGCACGGAAGTTTACTCAAAGCTGAATCACAAGATTCTCCATAGAGCCAGTCACCACAATCTCCAAGTTTGTATCGTATTATGGGAACATCGAAATAATTCAACGAAGTTACACAAACCTCTTTTATTCCGTTGTTTTCCAAAAACTCGATAAAGCATCCCTTGTTGAACATATGAAGGTGTTTGTTTTCGCACATACCTGCCATGAATTGAATCTCATTGGAACTATATATGCTGACAGGTTTGCATCCGAATACTTCCTCTATCTTTTCCTCCTGCCACTCATACATCTTCTCGCTGTGACATTCTATATATTCAAACTTAATGTATTCGAGTTGTTTCTCTTGGATAAAGCAAGCCAATTTGTATAAGACAGAGGGAGAAGAAGTAATCCATTCGCATTTCTTTTCGATCAAAAAGTCATACAAATCCATGAAGTTTTCATCCGAGTGTTCGTGCATGTGATACTTATACCCATACCTATTTTCGGATCTATACTTCTTCTCTCCAGCATTGGACTCATCACCATTTAGAAAACGTCTCATGATCGGGTTTTCAGGCCAGATCCATACAAACACGCCTTTGAAGTTATACTTCGACAGTTTTTTTCTGTAGTAATTCAGAGTGAAATAATCCATGTATTCATCGTTATAACCCTTGAGAACCTCCAAAGGCTGACCTGTGGATCCGCTTGTAGTCATATATCTTAACTTAAAGCGTTTCAGGTACTCTTGCTTATCATTTCCTTTTGACAATGAATTATAGTAATCCATGTCAAAATCCTTCATATCAAGAGTTACAAGATCAAACTTATTTGCATTGTAACTATTCTTGTCCATTACAGGGATCTTTTTGAACTCGTCATAGGTAATATCTCTTGACAAATCAATGTTCAAATCGGAAAAACACTTATTATAGTACTTTGCTTTTGAGGCATTCCTTAGTATCCTCATTATCTTATCTTTCGACTTATTAAAATTTTCTTCTTCCATTTTTATCCTTATCTGCTTTCTTGTTTTTTGGAGAAAATATCATGTATTGACCGTTGCTCTTACCAATCCGGCTTTCTCCGAATCATAAATATCCCTCAGTTTCTTTTCATCGATTTTTCCGTTTGTATTCAATGGGAGCGAATCCAAAAAAACATATTCCTTGGGGATCATGTAAGGCATTAAATATTTGATCAAATGATCATTCAATTTATTCTTATTGCATTCTTTTGGCCCCTTGACCACAAATGCTATAAGTCCTGCTTTTTTCTCGGAATTAAAGTAAGCTACGTGGCACTGTGTACCGCAACAGTCCTTTATTCTGCTTTCAATCTCACCCAGTTCTATTCGGTATCCATTTATTTTTACCTGTCTGTCTTTTCGGGAAAGAATGATTATGTTGTGCTCATCATCATATCTTGCTAAATCTCCGGTTCTATACCCTATCGCTACTCCATCATCATTAAATATGTATCCATCAGCTTTGTTGTTTCCAACATATCCAAAGCCTACTTGCTTTCCGTAAACAATTAATTCCCCAATCCCATCATTCAAAGCGCTCTGTCCATTTTCATCCTGAATAACCAGCGTTGTGTTATCAAACTCTTTTCCAATCGGAACACTTCCGTGATCATGACTGATCTCATCGATGAAGTTATATGAAACATCTACACAGCATTCCGTTGGTCCGTAAAGATTTACAAACTTACAATCTCTGTTAATCTGCTCTCTGTATTCCTTCAAAAGACTCCACTGCAGATTCTCTCCACCAATAAACAGATATGGAAGTTTCGAAGGCTGCTTTGATTTCTGGATGAGCATGAGCTTTATATGTGATGGCGTTGCATCACATATTGTTAAAGCGTGCTTGTTATGGAAATCATGAATCTTTCTTCCAAAACTTCTTACAGTGTAATCAGCTATTACCAAGGTCTTGGCATAATACAATGCACAATATATCTGTTTAACCGATGTATCGAAGCTAAATGGAGCTATCAATCCGACATTTATGTTTTCTTCAAAATGATTGTATAAGATCCTGCCAAATGTATTGATCAGGTTATCAACATTTTCATCTTTAATGGCAATACCTTTAGGCATTCCTGTTGTTCCTGACGTATACATCACATAGATAATATCCTGATCATTACGCCCTATTTTCTCAGCTTTCCAGCTTCCATCTTCAACTATAGAGTCAGTCTCAGGATTAAATACCTTCATATCGTAATCTGAATCCAACAAATCAGAAATAATAATCTCGGCATTTATATCCCGATAAATCGTTCTCACTCTATCAACAGGATAAATCTCCTCAAGCGGAATATAGAAACAGTCACACTTTATAACCGCCAACATGATCTTAATAAAATCAATACCGCGGCTATGATATATGATCACCGGGACCTGTTTTCCTGACAGCCTTTTACTCAAGGCAGCAGCCAGTTTATCAGTTTCTTCTTCGAGTTTCTTATATGTTATTCTCTGTGTGCCGAATACTATAGCCTCTCGGTCACCATATTGCTCTGCGTTTATTCTCAATCTTCTCAAAAAGTTGCTCATATTTATCTCACTTCAGCATCCAATATTTCACTAATAGGCTTTTTATCGTGAGAATTGCTTCCTGCGGCAACAATAACTGCTCCTTTTCGAGCTAGAAAACATTCCATATCTTTCCCTATACCTCTGTTGGCTTCGGTAATGATTACCACCTTGTTTTTCATTCCAAGCATCCTCATGTATTATCTTTTTTCGCTTTTTACAGCAGACTCTCAGTTTCTTTCATCACCCAAACAACACAAACACACAAATCGATATTTCGATTTTTGAAAGCACTAACAAAGAGAAACAAAAAAGAACACATTCCGTTTTACCGGAAGCAATCAAATAAGCAGTTGGCGTTTCATATAACTTAATAATAAGAAAATCGAATTATTAAATTATATATGACAAAATTACGACATTTTACGTCAAACTGTGGCAAAAATATCAGTTCCCTTTATTTAATCACTCTCCAGCACGCTTCTTTTTCACTATATTGTTATTTTACAAAAGCAACAATGCCTATATTAGAGCATTATTTTTTGTTTTAAATATAATATATATAAGCTTAATAAAAAGAGATCCTATACTGGTCTTTTCAATTCGCCTCCGCCAAGAAACGCGCTGTATCAGGTATTATACTCATCGGAAAATGATTATTCAATGCATTTTTGTCTCAGTTAGTTTTTTCGACAAAATGACAATTTCCTTATCTGATTTTTAACAAAAATAACCAAAAATATTTCTATAATTTTTTTGTCACTTTGAAAGAAGCTAATTGTTTTTCAACAGCCAGAAAACACTTTGCAGCTACTTAAGTGCGCAAGTAAAAATAACAAAATTGTAATATTATCATATCAAATATAATTGTTCTTTTTATGACATTATTACAACATCTCAAAACAAATTTATTAAATGTCCGATTTCGAACAACTTTTTTCTTCTTGGAAAATTGCAGATTTCATGTAAAAAAATGACCCTCTGTCTGATCAGATAACCAGACAGAAGGTCAACAAATAGTTTTCCTAAATCTATTATGTAAGATAACTCAATAATCCCATCGGATGTGATATGTGATTGAATTCAGGATCCATAGTCCGTTTTCTTCGCTTGTCGTATTTCAGGAACCATGTTGCCTGAACAGGAAGCATTCCGACATCACGCGCACCATATAGTTCGTTGGAACAGCCGTCACCGACATAGATGCATTCATTGGCAGGAACACTTAATGCTACTGTCATCCTGTGATAGATCTCAGGTTCCGGTTTTTTGATGCCGGCTTCACATGACAGAAGAACAGCATCTGCATAATGAGTAAGAACACATTCCTTGATCGGATTAACTTCTTCACTATAGCAGTTGGTAATGATACCGATCTTGATGTTGAGAGAACGGAGAGTATCAAACAGGTTGATAGTTTCCTTGTCGTAGTGACGGATGTTATCAAACTTACTCTCTTTTCTCTTTTTCATTATCTTAGAATAAAGTTTATCATTATAGACACCGTTTTCATTCATGATATCGAGGATGACTTCCTCAAAAGTGATCTTGCCCAGAGTCCTGGCGTCGTTGGTCGCATCCCATATCTTACGGAAATCGGACTCTTCTATCTTCATATCCCTGGCGATGTGCTCACCGAAATAAGGCTTGGCTTTATTGCACGTGACCAGGGTCTCGTAGAAATCGAAAATTACTGCTTTTGTCATTATATCTTCCTCCCATGACAGGTATTAAGATGATACCAAAGCAAGAACATGAGGTCAAAGCGAAGCCTCTCGACTAATCGCACAATTTTTGCAGTTTTTAAAATAAAATTATTCATACTTTCATGCAATAAAAATATAGCGTATAATACCTTCCATATTTTTCGAAAAAGGGAAGTATTATGAGTAAGGAAAAAAACAGTAAGAAAAAGGAAAAATTGTCCTTATGGCAAACGTTTAAGAACGATGTCTATGCGATAAGGCTTGCGGGTTCGTTCAGCAAACCTGCGATAATCGGCGCGTTCTTTTGTATGCTCATCGGCTATGCCGAATGGGTATTTTTTGACGGTTATTTCTTAAGGATAATCATCGAAGCTTTGGACAGAGGAGACGGTCTTAAGCCTATCCTCACATTCATCGCGGTAAGTGCCATGATCCTGTTCGTGCTGAAGATATATGATGCATACACACAGCAGGTCACTTTCAATATCGAAGGCACAAAACTTCATAACGGAATATATAAGAAGATCTTCGCGAAGGCGAGAAATGTCGAACTTCGCTGCTATGAAGATCCGGAGTTTTATAACAAGTATACCATGGCTATCGACGGTTCCTCCGACAAGGTAATGGAGATCGTTAAAAGCTTCAGCGGAGCCATCATTGGAACCGTTGCTTCTATTTGTGTTTTTAAACTGATGTTCGATATCGATAAATTGTCGGTACTGTTCATCATCTCACCTATCGTCGGTAATTTTGTTTTCGGAAACCTTAAGAGTAAATATGAGCTCAAGCGTTACCGTGAACAGGCACCGAACAACAAGGTACTGAACTACGTCAACAGAATGATGTATCTGCCGGACGGAGCTAAAGAGATAAGACTCAGCAAAGTGTTCGAGATCTTGAAGCGCCGCTATGGTGAAGCAACTGCAGAGAATGTAAAGGTTGCAGTTAAGTTCGCATTCCCGAACATGAGTCTTAACGTATTGAGGATCACGTTCACCTTCACGGTAATGTTCGAAGGCGTATTGATCTACGCGTACTACAAAAAGCAGGTAGCAGGAACGATATCACTTGCACAGCTCACCATTATGGCGAGCCTTATGGTTGCTGCTACGTGGATACTCATAAGACTTTTCGAAGACATAACGAAGCTTATAAAGAACGGACTTTTCATCAATAACCTCCGCGGATTTCTGGAGTATGAAGAGAAGATCCCTGAAGATCAGAAGGGTATCGTTCCGGAGAAGTTTGAGACTCTCGAGTTTAAGAATGTCTGCTTCTCATATAAGGATGAGGAGACCATCAAGGATCTGTCATTCAAGATCAACAAGGATGAGGCAATCGCACTTGTCGGTCATAACGGTGCAGGCAAGACGACGATCATCAAGCTGCTGCTGAGACTTTATGATACGACCTCGGGAGAGATCCTTCTGAACGGGATCAACATCCGCGAATATGAGCTTCGCGCATACCGTGAACTGTTCGCTACTACATGCCAGGATTTCAAGATCTTCGGTATGACAGTCCGCGAGAATGTCATGATGGGAAGACACGTCGAGAACGAAGACGAGGTCGTAAGATCGAGTCTTAAGAAGACGGGAATCCTCGACAAGATCGAGTCACTTCCTAACGGTATCGATTCAATGATGACGAAGGAATTCGATGAGGACGGCGTTGTGCTTTCAGGCGGTCAGAATCAGAAGCTGGCAGCTGCGAGAACCTTCGCGAAGCCGTCACCGGTCAAGATCTTCGACGAGCCGTCAAGTGCTCTCGATCCTATCGCAGAGTTTGAACTTTTCAAAAACATCATGAAGGAAGGTAAAGATCACACCATGCTCTTTATCTCCCACCGTCTGTCCTCAGTCAAGAACTGTGACCGTGTCCTCATGCTCGAGGGCGGCCGTCTTATCGAGGAAGGCACGCACAAGGAACTCATCGCGCTCGGAGGCAGCTACTGCGAGATGTATAAGCGCCAGGCGATGAACTACCTTGCCATAGAAAACGAAGAGGAGGTGATCTTATGAGCAAGGGTCAGAAAGAACCTAAGAACAACAAGACCAAACAGCCGGTCTCCGTTGTTTTGAAGAATAATTTGTTTCTTTTGAAGCTGATGCTCAAAGCATCACCTGCTTTTGTCATCATACCTGCACTCGATGCGATAAGAGGACAGCTGTCGATCTTTTTCGAGCATACGGTAGGAATAGGATATGTACTCGAAGCAGCCGAGAACGGATACCCGTTCGAGAGGGTTGCAGCGGTCATTCTGATACTCGCAGTCGCGATCACCATCGGTATGCTCTTCACCGTTTTCTCCGGCGACTACATCATGGCTAAGGAGAATCCGAAGGTTAAACAGAAGATCAAGATCATGCTCTACGAGAGAGCTTCCAAGGTCGATCTCGCATGCTATGACGATCCGGAATTCTATAACTCGCAGGTGCTCGCGCTGTCGGAGGTCGATAACCAGATCGATAAGCTCGAAGGCATCATCATCAATGTCTTAAGCGGCCTTACGGCTTTCATATCGAACGGTATATACTTCATCATCAAGGACAAGCCGTCGATCCTGTTCGTTATCGGTTCCTTTATCATGGGATACATCTTCAATCAGATGTTCATCAAGGTCAATTACAAAGCAAGGATCGAGAGAAATCCGTCCGAGCGTAAGCGCACATATATCGAGCGTATATTCTACCTCAACGACTATGCAAAAGAACTTCGTATGAACCCTGATGTCGCAGGGATAATGTACGAGAGGTTTGACAAGGCATCCGATGAGATAGTCACTATTGATAAGAAGTATGCCAAGAAGCGTTTCTTTATCGAGTTCATGAGAAAGCATATCGCGAACTTCTTCATCTGCGATACCTTATATATCACTTACCTGATCCTTATGGTCGTCGTTACGAAGAACATCTCGATAAGCACTCTCGCGATCCTTTATAACTCTTTCGGAAGACTGAAGCACAGTATGAACGTCTTCACGGAAACATATCCTGCTTCCTGTGAGACCAGCCTTTATATCCAGAAGATCCGCGACTTCTTGAATACGGAGCCGAAGATCGTTTCCGAGGGCGACAAGATCGCAACCAAAGAAGCAAAGAGGATCGATCTCGAGAACGTATCCTTCTCTTATAAGGCTGACACTCCGAGTGTCATCAACGACATTAGTCTCTTCATCAAGCCGGGAAGAAAGATCGCTCTCGTCGGTTATAATGGCGCAGGAAAGACTACCCTCGTTAAGCTCCTCATGCGTCTTTACGATCCTACCTCAGGTACGATCAAGGCAGACGGAACAGACATCAGAAACTACGATCTGGAATCCTACCGTGACTCCATCGGCGCAGTCTTCCAGGACTTCAATATCTTCGCAGGAAGCGTCAGGGAAAATGTTGTCCTTGCTCCTCTCGAAAACGCTGACAACAAAAAGATCGAATCAGCTCTTAAGGATGCAGGTCTCTACGATCGAGCAATGAACCTGTCATCAGGTCTTGATACGATGCTGACAACTGAATTCGATGATGAAGGTCTTAACCTCTCAGGCGGTGAATCCCAGAAGCTCGCGATCTCACGAGTCTTTTACAAAGACGCCGGTCTCATGATCCTGGATGAGCCTTCATCCGCTCTCGATCCTATCGCAGAGTATCAGCTCAACCACGCTATGCTTGGTGCTACAGGTGATAAGACTGTAATCTTCATCTCACACCGTCTGTCCACCACGAGGATTGCCGACCATATCTTCATGCTGGAGAACGGTCAGATAGTCGAGGAAGGAAATCACGAGCAGCTTCTGGCCATGAACGGCAAATACGCCGACATGTGGAAAGCACAAGCCGGCGCATATATCGAAGTTTAATATTCGTCTTCGTAATGTCTGAGAGCATAGTCCAATGACAGCATAACATCCTCAGCCAGTTCAGAAGGACCCTTGATAACAACGTGATCCGCATATTGCAACGCCCATAGCTTCATAGCCTTCGGGCTTGCAATAAGGCTCACCTCGAGATAGCCCGGATGAGTGTCGCTTGTCTTGAGATTGATATCTTTTCCAAACCATTCGATCAGCTGGTTGATCATATATTTCTGGTTATTGACCAGCAACTCGATCCTCTCAGGCTTATCAGCGAACATATAAGGTCTTGCCGCAGTGAAGTAATTCTGTGGGAGGCCTTTTTCATAGCCCTTGATCTTATTGACCGGTGTTATCGGCTCGTCTGTGATCACTATGTTTGTGATACGATCGATCCTATGGAAAACTATATCTTTCTTAAGTTCAGAATATGCCATAAGATAGTATTCCTGCATATGGAAATGAAGCTGATAAGGACTTACCGTCTGTTCCGATGACTTATGGAGCTTTTTGTCCATCCCATAGAAATTATAGTCATACTTGATCTGTTTTCCATTAGAGATAGCTTCGTATATGAGATCTATATTAAGGAACAGCGCCGGATTATCGCCCTTTTTCGTTTCTTCCATAGTAGATGTTAAACTGATATGCGGTTTAAAATATGCATTGCTCAGACCGCTCAATTTCTCGATAAGATCTTTGGCATGTCTCGGACTGATAGTCGGATTTCCATTTACCATATCGATCAGGAAATGAAGCTCGGAATCCTCGAAGACCCTCTCCTTGAGATAGCACCCCTTACGTGTCTGAGGTATCTCGTGTCCGATCTCTCTTAATGCGGAGAGTTTCCTTGCAACGGCCTTACGATCCAGCGTTATTCCATACACTGTTTCCAGTTTCTCGATTATATCCGCCTGGGTCATCGGATGTTTCTCGTCGCTGTATTTATCGAGAATATCGTATACCCTCATCGTAGATAGCATTTTAGGTTCAATACCTGCCATAATAATTCCCTCTTTTTACTCGTCCGAATCAGGCAATGCAAGTGAAGATCTTGAAGGTCTTCTTCTCTCCTCATAAAGTTCATTCTGATTCGCTTTTATGTATTCCGTTACCCTTCTGAATTCCTCTTCTGATACCGTCGGACTTTGAACCTTCTCTGTCTCGGTAGGAGTCGAATAGATAAGATCGCCCTCACCGAGAAGTCCGGTTGCCAGATCAAGATCGAGGATCGCCCTGCTTTCTTCTTCCATATCAACCTGGAAAGCTACTCGCGCATCGATGACATCTTTAATTTCCTGTGTAAGTTCTTCGTTCAACAGGTCAGTATTCGCAATAAGGAAATTCACGCCCGCGTTCTTTCCTCGCAGAATAACTCGTGACAGTAATTTACGGTCTTCCTTATTGAGCCTGTAGTCTCCCAGATCACTGATCACGCATACGATCCTTGGGATCCTCATGCTCCTCCTGGTAAATCTAGCTTCCCTGTTATACTCGACAAAACTTCTGGTCTTACTCTCGTAGAAGATCTCGTATCTGTCATTGATCGTACTATCGAGATGTCCGATCATTCTTCTGAGACCATCCTCATTGTTTATTACCATTTCCTTTACCTGCGGAACATCTTTAAGTTCATCAAAGGTCTTGGTCCCTGATCCGACCAGGATCAGATTAAGGTCTCTCGGTGTCTGTGTGCACAACAGCGAAAGGATCGTCGCATCAATAAAGCCGTACACCTCATTATCGTTACTGCCACCCACATATATGTTGTCGCTCAGATCAGCAACATAGCGTCTGTAGGTTCCGCTTCCCAGAGGTATCATCATTGACGATATCCTGAATCTGAAGTCGGCGAAAAAGTCTTTGAGCTTCACCTCAGACAGTTCGTTATTTGCCATCTCAACTGTGACCTCTCTCATTCTGAAGCCAAAGCGTCTTTCCTTTACAATGCGGAAAGATCTGACTCCCATCTTCTCACGGATCACATCTGAAGAGGCTTCGATCTTATCCATAGCTTCAGTATCCGACAGGCTCAATCTGTATTCTGAGAAAGCCGGTCCTCCGTTAAACTTAATGACCTTTGCTTTTATCTCCATCTCCTTGAAAACTCTGTTAAGTTCATCGGAATTCTTCTTAAGCTGCTCTTCACTAACATACACGCCGTATGGTACTCCCTCATCCAACAGATCTATGATCTCCTGGCCTTCATGTCTCAACATCATCTGCTTTTCCTCCTTGCATTTATGCAATAGATTTTCGTTTTTTCTGCCCACAGGGTAGCACAGAGTCATGTACCATTTTTAGTACATTACTCAACTGTTAACATTTACTTTACAAATCTTCTGTTCCGGAATCCTGATCGAAGTATACTCTCCGTAATGTCTTGAATTTATCCCACAAAAAAGGCCGCCCATAGGACGGTCTTTGACGCACAACAATTTGATTTACAGACTTTTAACCTGCCAGATCCTCGTTCAGTCCCTGACGTACAGCTTTAGCCAGCTGGTCAGCACAGGATGTCGGCTTCATGCCGCAGAGATTACCTGAGAAGACCTCTTCGATCTTATCGACAGTCCATCCCTCAACAGCCTTGGAGATAGCCTTCAGGTTACCGTCACATCCTCCGTAGAATTTGATGTTGTGAACGATATCTCCGTCGAGATCAAATTCGATAAGCTGTGAGCAAGTGTACTTTGTTCTGTATTCGTGATGTGTCATTTTCCTTCTCCGTTACTTAAGATTCTTCTGATTCGGCAGATTCATCTGTCTCCTCTGTTTCTTCGTTTGACTCCTGTACTTCCGTAGCCTGGGCGCTGGTCTCATTATTATAATCAGTAGGTGCGCCGTAAACACATGCCGTCAGATTAAGAGCTGCACAGAAGATAGCACCGCTGGCAAGTATTACTTTCGATTTTTTCATAGTCCCTTACCTCCTTAGAGACCTTCATTATACCATAAAAAAACTGCACTCCTTAGGAGTGCAGCTCACATAACAATTTGCCCAAAGTATTATTTCTTTCTTACGTCCACCGTAATGTGACACATATATTAGATAACATTTTCTTGTCTTTGTATATCAAATATTTTGTTTTTCTCGAAACGTTTCGCTCTAATTTTTGTTTTTTCTCACTCTTATCGAAAAAGACTGCCCAATCTTTCGAATTGAGCAGTCTCTTTGCGAGTGAATAACATCTATCAGGAGGTCATAGGTTAGTTGTCTTTCTTATTGCTATGGCACGAACCCGCCATGGCGCAACCTGCACAGTTACAGCCGCAGGAACTCTTGTGCTGCTTCTTGTCTTTCCTCATGCTCATCACTATAAGGATGACCACTCCCAAAACTACAAGACCAGTCACTATCGTGCCGATGTTATCCTTCAAAAAATCGATCATATTATCAGACCTTTACATTAACGCTGAGCTTTGAAGCTTCCTTGTAAGGACGGAAGAGGAGGTATCCCATAAGGCCAATGATCGCAATGGCAAGGATAAGTCCAATGACGTTTAAGTTGCCGGAGAAGGCGTTTCCGATCTGTGTTATAAGGAAAGCGATAACATAAGCAAATCCGCACTCATAAGCAACTGCAAATGTTGTCCACTTCCAGTTATTCATCTCTCTTTTGATTGCACCGATAGCAGCAAAGCATGGAGCGCAAAGGAGGTTAAATACGAGGAAGGAGTAACCTGTTACACCGGTAAATACACTTGCCAATGTCTGGTAGACTGTCTTGTCTCCGCCGCCATAAAGGAT